>CANGCI010000010.1 GCA_947451995.1 Comamonadaceae bacterium
ATGCGCGCTGTATTGCCTGGCCACATCCGACTCGTTCCCGTGGGCGGCATTGGCACGCACAACATGGCGGACTACCGCAAGAGTGGCGCATCTGGTTTTGGCATTGGCTCGGCGCTGTATGCGCCTGGCAAGTCGGCACAGGCTGTGGGTGAATCGGCTACCGCCTTTGTCAAGGCTTGGCAGGCGACTGCTTAACACCTCGTCCCACTGGGTTTTTTCAATCAGACACAATACGTTTTATGCGATTACTACACACCATGCTTCGCGTTGGCAACCTTCAACGCTCGATCGATTTCTACACCAAGGTGATGGGCATGCAATTGCTCAAAACATCTGAGAACCCCGAGTACAAATACTCGCTGGCCTTTGTTGGTTACGGCAGCAACCCCGACCATGCTGAGCTAGAGCTCACCTACAACTGGGGCGTGGAGTCTTACGACATGGGAACTGCTTACGGCCACTTGGCCATTGCAGTACCCGATGCCTACGAAGCTTGCGAAAAGATTCGCAACGCGGGTGGCAAAGTGACACGTGAAGCCGGTCCTGTGAAAGGTGGCACCACGGTCATTGCATTCATCACAGACCCCGATGGCTACAAAGTGGAACTGATTCAGCGCAACTTCAGCTGACAAGCTTCACGCGCAAGTTGCTCAATGCGAGGCCAATCGCCTTGAGCCAAAGCTTCGGCTGGCACCAACCAAGAGCCGCCGACGCAAGCCACATTGGACAAGCTCAAAAACTCTGAAGCATTCTGAGGTGTGACGCCGCCCGTTGGGCAAAAGCGCACATCAAAGAAGGGGCCGCCCCAGGCTTTCAGCATGGCGGGACCGCCTGCTTGCATGGCCGGAAAGAATTTCAATTCGGTGTAGCCGTCTTCTTGGGCCATCATGATTTCGCTGCCTGTGGCCACGCCGGGCAGCAAAGACAAACCCTGATCGCGACACGCTTGGCCCACCGCTGATGTGTAACCTGGGCTGACAGCAAACTTGGCACCCGCATTGGCCGCCGCTTTGGCATCGGCCGCACTGCGCACCGTCCCTGCACCCACCACCGCATCGGGCACTTCTTTGGCAATGGCTTCCATACAAGCCAAAGCTTGGGGGGTGCGCAATGTCACTTCCAACATGCGAATGCCACCTGCCACCAAGGCGCGCGCCATGGGAACGGCATGCGCCACATCGTTCAACACAATGACTGGAATGACGGGGGCGTCTTGCATCACTTGCAAGGCGGTGAACGGTGCATTTACAGCCATGTACAGGCTCCTTCTTCAGCTTTCAGCGCATGCTTGCGCAAATTGGTAAACAGTTCTCTTCCCATGCCGCGGCTGTTCGCCGCTTGCAAATCTGTAGGCATGGTAGCGGGTGTTCGCGCATGCCAAGTTTCTGGATCGATCAAAACTTGCAAAGTACCCGCCACCGCATCCAAGCGAATGATGTCGCCATCCAAGACACGCGCAAGGGGCCCACCCGATGCCGCCTCGGGCGACACGTGAATGGCTGCGGGTACTTTGCCTGAAGCACCACTCATCCGGCCATCAGTGACCAAGGCCACTTTGAATCCCTGTCCTTGCAACACAGCCAAGGGCGGCGTAAGTTTGTGCAACTCGGGCATGCCGTTGGCTTGCGGGCCTTGCCAACGCACCACGCACACCACATCTTTGGCCATGTTGCCGGCTTGAAACGCTGCCAACAATTCTTCTTGTGAATTGAACACCTGAGCAGGGGCTTCAATCACATGCAGTGCTTCTGGCACAGCAGACACCTTGATAACACTGCGGCCCAAATTGCCCTGTAACAATCGCAAGCCGCCAGTGGCACTGAACGGCGCTGTAGCAGGCCGCACCACGCTTTCATCTTTTGAGGCGCCAATGTCTTGCCACGCCAGCTGGCCATTCAAAGCCACGGGTGTTTGGGTGAATTCACGAATGCCACCGGCACGCACGGTCATCACATCTGCATGCATGAAACCTGCATCCAACAATTCACGAATGACATAACCGGGGCCCCCTGCCGCTTGGAATTGGTTCACGTCGGCACTGCCGTTCGGATACACGCGCGTCAACAAAGGCACCACATCCGACAGCGCAGAAAAATCGTCCCAGTCAATGATCAAGCCAGCCGCACGGGCCACGGCCACCCAGTGAATCAGGTGATTGGTGGAGCCACCCGTGGCCAACAAAGCCACCATCGCGTTGACGATACAACGCTCGTCCACCAACTTGCCGATGGGCTTGAATTGCTTGGCTTTGACCAACTTCAAAACAGTGCGCACCGATTCACGCGTCAGCTCACTGCGCAGGCCATCACCCGGATTGACAAACGCTGTGCCAGGGACATGCAGACCCATGGCTTCCAAAAGCATTTGATTGCTGTTGGCAGTGCCATAAAACGTGCAAGTGCCTTCGCCGTGATAGGCGGCAGATTCTGCTTGGAGCAATTCTGCGCGGCCCACCAAGCCTTGTGCCGCTTGTTCACGAACTTTGGATTTCTCATTGTTTGACAAACCACTGCCCATCGGACCCGCGGGCACAAAGACTGTGGGCAGATGACCAAAGTGCAAAGCACCAATCAGCAAGCCCGGCACAATTTTGTCGCACACACCCAGCATCAAGGCGGCATCAAACACGTCGTGACTCAGTGCCACGGAAGTCGACATGGCAATCACATCACGGCTGAACAAACTCAGCTCCATGCCTGGCGTGCCTTGCGTCACACCATCGCACATGGCTGGCACACCGCCTGCCACTTGGGCTGTGGCGCCCCACTTGCGCGCTTCGTCTTTCACCACATCGGGGTAATGCTGAAAAGGCGCATGCGCTGACAACAGGTCGTTGTAGGCGGTCACCACGCCGATGTTGGGACCGCGCTCTGTGGCACTCACCACAGGAATGGCCGCCAAGCCCGAAGCTTTCGATTTGTCGGCCGGCGGCATGGCGGCAAAAGCGTGCGCCACATTGGCACAGCCAAGTCGGTCAGCGCCGGGTTTGCGTGCGGCGGCTTCTTCGACTTGCTGCAGGTAAGCAGCACGACTCGCTTGGCTGCGCTGGGCAATGCGGGCAGTCACTTGGGCTACGGTGGCATTCAGGGTCATAAGAGTTCGATTCAATTGAAAGACGGCCTGTAACTTTGTTACATAACGAATGGTAACTCCTCATCCCCCTCTTTGGTGCATTCACAGTTACAGATCGGTTACGAATTTTCTCAAGACAGCAACTGGCAAGCTCTGGTTTACCCTCAAAATAGACGCACTACATGTTGCCCAACACTTTGCAATTCAACAGCCCTCCTCTTGGCATGCGAGCCGACCAAGCCCTCTGCGAACCCACCCAAGAAGCCTTGCTGACGCAGTGGCCTGCGTCACAGGATTTGTGGGTATTTGGTTACGCCTCCCTTATTTGGCGGCCAGAATTTGAAGTCTTGGAGCAACACCTCACCAAGGTTCAAGGCTGGCACCGCGCCTTGAAAATGTGGAGTCGTTTAAACCGCGGTACACCCGAGTGCCCAGGCTTGGTCTTTGCCCTGCTCTCGGGTGGCAGTTGCCAGGGCATGGTTTTCAGAACGCCTGCAGCCGATGTAAAGCAAACCATTGAAAAACTTTGGTTTCGTGAAATGCCCAACAGTGTTTACACACCGCGTTGGTTGCAGTGCCCCACGCCTCAAGGCCCCGTCAATGCCTTGGCCTTCACCTTGCCGCGCAACAGTCCCAGCTTCACGGGCGACCTAAGCCCTGCTCAATACAGGCACATCTTTCAACATGCCAAAGGCCGCTACGGCACCACCTTAGACTACGCCCAAGAAACACTGAACAGCTTGCAACAACACGGCATTCAAGACAAAGCTTTGGCGGCTTTGCTCGAACATGCCAAGGACTGAAACATGAACATCGCAGATTTGCGCAAGAGCTACGAAAAAGCCGAGTTGAGTGAAGACGCTTCGGATGCCAATCCCTTGAAGCAATTTGAGCGCTGGCTCAACGAAGCCATTCAATCCGAAGTGCCGGAACCCAACGCCATGACCGTGGCCACTGTGGCCAGCAACCTGCGCCCCAGCACCCGCGTGGTGTTGATCAAAGGCTATGACGAGCGCGGCATTGTTTGGTACACCAATTACGACAGCCGAAAAGGCCATGAGTTGGCTGGCAACCCTTTTGCAGCATTGCAATTTCACTGGGTTGAATTGGAGCGTGTGGTGCGAATTGAAGGTCGCATGGAAAAAATCAGCGACGAAGAAAGCGATGCTTACTTTCACAGCCGTCCGCTGGACTCGCGCATTGGCGCTTGGGCCTCACCGCAAAGTCAGGTGATTGAGGGACGCACCGTGTTGGTCACCAACGCAGCCAAATACGCTGCGCAATTCATGCTCAATCCCCCTCGTCCGCCGCACTGGGGCGGCTACCGTTTGGTGCCCGATGAATGGCAATTTTGGCAAGGCCGCAAAAGCCGTCTGCACGATCGACTGCGTTATCGTTTGAATGAAGGCGAATGGTTGCGGGAGCGTTTGGCGCCTTAAGCCGGCAACATGGGCAGCAATGCCATGACCAAGGTGACGCTGACCAATGCCAGCGCGGTGGACACGGCAACAGCGGCGGTCACCACATCTTCTTCCTTTTGGTAACGCTGCGAAAACAAAAACACATTGGCACCAATGGGCAACGCAGCGGCCACCACCATCACCGTCAGGTGCAAGCCGCGCATGCCCATGGCATAACCGACTGCGGCCATGAGCATGGGGTGAACAAATGTTTTCACCACAGAAATTTTCATGGCGCCCTTGAAGTTTTCACCCACGGGGGTTTGCGCCAACGTAATGCCCACCAACACCAAGGCCACGGGGCCAAATGAAGCACCCAACAATTGCAAAGGCTTGTCCACAATGGGGTGCAGACCCAAGCCGGTTTGTGCGTAAATGAGGCCAATCAAAATAGGCAAAGGCACTGGGTGCAACACCGCATTCTTGATGGCCATGCCCACCGTTTTGAGCATGTGCCGAGATTCACCATGTTCAGCCGCATGCTCATAAGCCATTTGCAATTCCAACACCACGGTGGCCATGGTGAGCAACACCAAGGCATGCAAAGAAATCAGGGTGAACAGCAACACTTGACCTGGCTCGCCATAAGCCAAACCAATCAGGGGCACACCAATCATGAGGGTGTTGCTGAAAATACTGGCCAGCGCCAACACCGAGGCACGAGAATCACGGCCATACATCATCAACATGATGAAGAACAAAGCGCCCGCCACCACAAAATATTGGAAGACGGGCCGCAAGTCCAAAGTTTCCAGATGCACAGAACTCATGGTTCTGAACAGCAAGGCTTGCGCCAACACCAGAAACACCAAATTGGTCAAATCACGGACCGCGTCTTGCCGAACCAATTTGGCGCGACCCGCCACAAAGCCCATCGAGATCAAAAAGACAACTGGCAGTAGGGACGATAAAACAGGATGTTCAAAATTCATGACCCCCTGATTATCAGTGCGTCATGCATCCCTGCTGGCCAAGTGCTGATTTAAAAAGTCGCCATCACGCCCAATTTGAGACTTCTGCCTGGCAAAGGGGATTTGCCAGGTGCCGTGGTCGTCAAAATGGATGTGGCGCTGTAAGCCCATTGATTGCTGGCGTTGTCGAGCTTGGCAAACCAATTCAAAGCGGCACCCGACACCTTTTGCTTGTAACTCACAAAACCATGCCACAAGGTGTAGGCCGCTGTGGTCGCACCGCCTGTGGGCACGCGGTCTTGTGCTGCATACCAGTCAAAGCCCCAATCGGCACGCCACGGGCCAGTGGTGTGAATCAATTTGGCGCCCAAGCGAACGGGCGAAATTCTGGGCAAGGGTTCGTTGACACTGAGGTTCTGTGCCCGCACCGCATCGGCCTTGAGCGCCAAGTCCAAGCTGCTGGTGGACTGTAGCAATCGCCATTGCGCTGACGTCTCAAAGCCGGAGAACTTGGCACGCACGCCTTGGTACTTTTGTACTGGCAGGCCCTCTTCCATTTCCAAGGTGCTCATCAAACCAATGAAATTGGAAAACTGGCTTTGAAATGCTGTGATCTTGAATTGATGGGGCCCCTGCTGCCAGTCTGCAGTGAGATCGATGCTGTTGGCCTTTTCTAAACCTAAATTGGCATCGCCTTTTTCCCATGCGGCCGTTGCCACATGCGGGCCGTTGGCAAACAACTCATAGTCCTTGGGTGCACGTTGAACCTGTGACACATTGGTGCTGAGACGCCATTGCGGCATCCATTGCCAAGACGCAGAAGCAGCCACACTTTGCGGCGAAAACTTGCGTTGCCCCACTTCAAAACGGTCTACGCTTGGATCTGGATTGCCCAGCGATGCCACCGTCACATTTTCTTTGCGCGCACCGACATTGAATTGCACATCGTTCAAAGCATATTCTTCAAACACAAACGCCGCGGTGCTTCGGGTATGGCTGAAAGGTGCAAATGCCTCTGTACCATTGGCAGAGAATTTACCTTGTTCCGATTGCAAGCCCCAAACGCCTTCCCATGTGCCAGCGCCCAGACGCCAAGGTTTGTGGCGCAACTGAACACGAGCATCATGTCCTTGGTTTGCAAACAAGGTGCCTGGTGCACCTGCATCAAATTCAGTGTGCTTGTAATCTGTTTGACTGGCTTGAAAATTGAATTGTTGAAAGAGGCTGGAATCGGGTCGCCACTCACCTTCTAAGGCGGCGTGCTTTGAACGCATCCCAATGGTCACTTCGTCCTCGGCCACCGTGCCGTAGTTGCTTTGGTACTCACTGAGCGACATGCCCACATGACCACGCTCTAAAAACAGGCTGGCACCCACGGCACCGCCTTGAGAATCACTTGCGGAATTGCAAATGCGTGAAGTGAGTTCGGGGGAGCCTGCTTTGCCGCATGGCAAGTTGCGAGGCACCTTCACATCCTTGGTTTGTCGATCAAATGCGTCCGCATGGAATACCCAAGCGCCTTGCCCCACTTCCAACATCGCACCCTTAGAGCGCTCGCCATTGCCAGAGGCCCATTGAGTTTGCGCTTTGCCCGCAATGCCTTGCATGGGTTGGCGGGGAATGCGGTTGTCGATGACATTGACCACACCCCCCATGGCGCTACCGCCGTATTGCAAGGCGGCAGGTCCGCGCAACACTTCAATGCGCTCCGTGGTCAGCACATCCGTCGGCACTGCATGGTCATAACTGAGCGAAGAAACATCCATGCTGGCGCCACTGTTGTTGAGCACACGAATGCGATCGCCATCAAAACCGCGAATGATGGGCCGGCTGGCATTGGGTCCAAAGTAAGTGCTGCTGACACCTGGCAGTTGATTCAAGGTTTCGCCCAAGGTACTTTGCCCCTGCTGCAGCAATGACTGCCCCGACAAACTGCTCACGGCATTGTTGCTTTGAGATTTAGACAATGGATTGCCAGTGATGACCACTTCCTGCACGGCTTGCGCCAAGACAGCAGGCACAAAAACACCATGACCTATCAGCACCACGGCGGATGCTGAAACCGACAATAAGGCATTGCAAGGCGCACGCATGACGCCTTGTCGAGAAGAAATTTTGAACATGAAAAACCTTTGAAAATGAACAAGCACTCAAGCCTTGGCTTGAGCAACTTCAAACATGATTCAAAGGCTGGTGGGCGGTGCGCGCGCAGAGAATGCCAGTGTGAGCGCCACATCACGTTGCGCAAACTGACCAGAAATGAACAAGGCTTCAGGCTGTTCAAACTGTAGCTTGAGGGCTGCTGACTGTGGTCCCTCATCGGATGCCAAATGGTCTAAGGCTTGACAGACCAAGGAGCCTTCAGTGTGCTCACTGAAGAGTGATTGTTCAGAAGCGGCTGTGGACTTTAAGCCGTGAATCGTCTTGTGAATTTGCCCCCAAACAGGCGCCAGCATGACCGCACTGATCAACAGTGCTTGCAAGCATGTGCGAAATTGGGCGTGCAGTTTCACTGCGTTTTGGTCCACTCAGAAAAGGTCTTTTTGAACTTCCAAACCTTGGGGGCCGCCACAGCCATGCAGTAGCCCTGCGTTGGATTGCGCTCAAAGAAATCTTGGTGATAGTCTTCCGCGGTACTGTAGTTTTCCAAGGGCACCACCTCTGTGACCACGGATGCGTCAAAAACCCCCTCAGCTTCGATTTCAGCAATGATGGCTCTGGCCGCTTCAGCTTGATCTGGTGTGGTGAAGTAAATGCCGCTGCGATATTGCGTGCCACGGTCATTGCCTTGGCGGTTCAAGGTGGTGGGGTCGTGAATGACAAAGAAAATCTCGAGCAAGGTTCGGGTGCTGATGACTTGCGGGTCGTAGACCAACTTCACCACCTCGTTGTGTCCCGTTGTGCCTGAGCAAACTTGCTCGTAGGTGGGGTTGCGAGTTTGACCGTTGGAATAGCCGGACTCCACGTCCAGGACACCCTTGACTTGAACGAACACCGCTTCGGTGCACCAGAAGCAGCCACCGCCAAGGACCAGGGTTTGCGCATGAGTAGGAATTTGCATGCATTCATTCTGACCCAAAACGCCCGCCCCTGAGCTAAAACCCCGCCAGAAGAAGGCACATGTCACCGCCTCGACAGGTTTCTCGATGGGACAACTCCATGGAACATTTCGCATGACGATAAAATCCCAACATCTTTAATCTTGGATGGATTGACATCATGAAGCCTAGCTTTCAATGGGACGACGCCTTTTTGCTGAACGAACAACTGAGCGATGACGAACGTGCGATCGTCGACGCAGCGCACAACTTCTGCCAGGAGAAGCTCCAAACTCGCGTGTTGATGGCGGCTCGCCATGAAAAATTTGACCGCGAAATCATGAACGAATTTGGCAGCATGGGCTTTTTGGGCTCCACCATTGAAGGCTATGGCTGCGCGGGCTTGAACTATGTCAGCTACGGCTTGGTGGCTCGTGAAGTTGAGCGTGTCGACAGCGGCTACCGCAGCGCCATGAGCGTGCAAAGCTCCTTGGTCATGCACCCCATCAATGAATATGGTTCTGAAGCGCAACGCCAAAAGTATTTGCCCAAGTTGGCCACTGGCGAATGGGTGGGTTGTTTTGGCCTCACAGAACCCAACCATGGCTCTGACCCTGCCAGCATGATCACGCGCGCCAAGCCCGTGGATGGCGGCTTCATCATGAAGGGCGCCAAGATGTGGATCACCAACGCGCCGATCGCTGATGTGTTTGTGGTGTGGGCCAAATTGGAAGGTGAAGGCGACGGTCAGTCTGCCATTCGCGGCTTCATTTTGGAAAAAGGCATGAAGGGTCTCACAGCACCCAAGATTGAAGGCAAGATGAGCTTGCGCGCCAGCATCACCGGCGAAATCGTCATGGACGATGTGTTTGTGCCGGAAGAAAACATGTTGCCCAATGTGTCAGGCTTGAAAGGCCCCTTCGGTTGCTTGAACAAAGCCCGTTATGGCATCGCCTGGGGTGCTTTGGGTGCTGCAGAAGACTGCTGGCACCGTGCGCGCCAATACACCATGGACCGCGTTCAGTTTGGTCGCCCCTTGGCGCAAAACCAATTGATCCAAAAGAAATTGGCCGACATGCAAACCGAAATCAGCTTGGGTCTGCAAGGCTGCTTGCGCGTTGGCCGTTTGATGGACGAAGGCAAAGCAGTGCCCGAGATGATCAGCCTGATCAAACGCAACAGCTGCGGCAAGGCCTTGGACGTGGCCCGCATGGCCCGTGACATGCACGGCGGCAACGGCATTCACGACGAATACCATGTCATTCGTCACATGATCAACCTCGAAACCGTCAACACCTACGAAGGCACGCACGATGTGCATGCCCTCATCTTGGGTCGCGCACAAACTGGCCTTCAAGCCTTCTATTGAGATCGCTCAAGTTCTCTCTCAAAAAGACCGCCACGGCGGTCTTTTTTTTGGCCTGCCCTTCGCTGAGTGCTTGACGCTCCCAGGCCAAGACCGTACATTACTAACCAACGAGTCATTAAACGTGTCTGAATTACTTTCTCCCCCCAAACGCGAGCGTCGCAAGCAGCATCGCCCAGGTGAATTGCTAGAAGCGGCTTTAGACCTTTTTGTTGAAAAAGGCTATGCCGCCACACGCTCCGAAGAAGTGGCCGCCAAAGCGGGTGTGTCCAAAGGCACCCTGTTTTTGTACTTCCCCAGCAAAGAAGAATTGTTCAAAGCGGTGGTGCGAGAAAACGTGGTCAAAACCGTCACCGATGGTGCCTTGGAAGTGGCCAACTTCAAAGGCACCAGCAAAGAGTTGCTGCACTTCCTCATGCGCGAATGGTGGCGCAGGTACGGTGCCACCAAAGCCTCAGGCATTACCAAACTGATCATCAGCGAAGGCAATCACTTTCCAGAACTGGCGGCCTTCTACCAAGATGAAGTCATCACGCCTGCCGTTCGCATTCTCAAAGATGTGCTGCAACGCGGCCGAGACAGTGGCGAATTCAAAAACTTTGACATCGACAGCACCGTGATGGTGATCATTGCGCCCATGCTGTTTTTCATCATGTCTAAACATTCAAGTGCCGTGTGCCTCGCGGGTCAACCCAACACGCCGCCCGAAAACTTCATTGCACAGCACGCCGACCTCATTGTGCGTGGACTTTCAGTCTGAACATCACCATGAACTTCCTTTCAAAACGTGCGCTGATCGCAGCACTGCTCCTCATTGTCTTGGGCGCATCCTTGGGCTATTTCCGCGGTTGGTTTGGCAACACGCGAGTGAACACCAAGGCGCCGCAAACCAACGGGCCCATCAGCATCGAACTGGCACCCACGGATGTTGTCATCGCCCAAAAGATCAGCATGACACAAGGTCTGCCCATCTCTGGCACCCTCAAGGCAACTCGCAGTGCCATGGTCAAGGCCCGTGTGGCTGGTGAATTGCAGGCCCTCGAAGTTCGTGAAGGTGATGCCGTTGCAGCGGGTCAAGTTCTGGCACGCGTTGACAACACTGAATATGTTGCGCGGCAAAGGCAAGCACAGCAGCAAGCTGAAGCCGCTCGCGCCCAGGTCGAGGTGGCGCAGCGCCAATTCGACAACAACAATGCATTGGTCAGCCAAGGCTTCATTTCTAAAACGGCCTTGGACACCTCCATCGCCAATTTGAATGGCGCCAAAGCAACTTACCAAGCCGCCATGTCGGCTTTGGATGTGGCCACCAAAGCCGTGGACGATTGCATCATGAAGGCCCCACTCAGTGGCCTGATCAGCCAACGCTTGGCTCAGCCAGGTGAACGTGTTTCACCCGAAGCGCGCATCGTTGAAATTGTTGACTTGTCACAATTGGAATTGGAAGCAAGCCTCACGTCGACCGATGCCTTGAATGTGAAGGTGGGCCAAACCGCCAAGTTGTTCATTGAGAACAGCAACCAATCGGTCACCGCCAAAGTTCTGCGCATCAACCCCAGCACGCAAGTGGGCAGCCGAAGCGTCTTGGTCTATTTAGGACTCAGTTCACACCCCCTGCTCCGCAATGGCATTTTTGTTCAGGGCAGTTTGGGGACGCAAAAAATTCAAACCGTGGTGGTGCCTCTCGAGAGCGTTCGCAACGACAAAACAGAACCCTATGTGCAGACTCTTCAAAATGGCAAAGTGGTGCATGTGAAAGTGGCCACAGGGCTCAAGGGTGAGGTGGACGGAAAAGCGGTCATGGCCTTGAGCGAACTGAATGAAGGTACTCAAGTTTTGGCCCCCAGTGCGGGCGCTGTTCGCGACGGCACCTTGGTCACACTCAACAGCAGCAAGCCCTGAGCTTTTAAAGGTCCCCTCCCATGTGGTTCACCAGGATCAGTCTGAAGAATCCGGTTTTTGCAACCATGATCATGCTCGCCTTTGTGGTGATGGGCCTGTTTGCATTTCAACGCCTGAAAGTCGATCAGTTTCCCAACATCGACTTGCCCGTGGTGGTGGTCATTACTGAGTACCCCGGCGCTTCGCCCGAAATCGTCGAGAGCGAAGTGACCAAGAAGATTGAAGAAAGCGTCAACACCATTGCAGGCATCAGCGCCCTCACTTCACGCAGCTACGAAACGCAATCGGTGGTGGTGATTGAGTTTCAACTCAACATGGACGGCCGCAAAGCAGCCGACGATGTGCGTGAAAAAGTGGCAGCCATTCGCCCCTTGCTGCGCGACGAGGTCAAAGAACCGCGCATCATTCGCTTTGACCCCACCAGCAAAGCCATTTGGTCACTGGCCGTGATTCCAGAAGTGCGCAGCGGCGGCACCAGTTTGGTCGAGCTCACCAACTATGCCGAACAAGTCTTAAAGAAGCGCCTTGAAAACATTCGCGGTGTGGGCGCAGTCAATGTGATTGGCGGCAGCCGCCGTGAAATCAACATTTATTTACGCCCCGACGCCATGGAAGCACTGGGCGTTAGCGCCGATCAAATTGCCAATGCCGTCCGCAACGAAAACCAAGACCTGCCCGTGGGCGCCCTCCGCTCTTTCACACAAGAACGCGTGATTCAAATTCAATCGCGCGTGAAACGGCCTGAAGATTTTGGCAACATCATTGTTGCGCGCAAGGGCAACACCCCAGTTCGCTTGTCACAGGTCGCGCAAGTGAAAGACGGCGCGCAAGAAATTGAGAACATGGCGCTGTACAACGGCGAACGCACCTTGTTGCTCACAGTGCAAAAGGCTCAAGATGCCAACACCATTGAGGTGGTCGATGGCCTCATGGGCTCCCTCAAAGAGTTGCGCAAACAAGTGCCTGCCGACATTCGACTCGAACCTGTGTCCGATGGCTCACGGCAAATTCGCGTGGCGGTGGACAACGTTCGCAGAACCCTGATTGAAGGCGCTTTGCTGACCATCCTGATTGTGTTCTTGTTCTTGAATTCTTGGCGCTCCACCGTCATCACCGGTCTCACCTTGCCCATCTCGCTCATTGGTACTTTTTGGTTCATGAGCATGTTTGGCTTCACCATCAACATGATCACCTTGATGGCTTTGTCGCTGTGCGTAGGCTTGCTGATTGACGATGCCATTGTGGTCCGCGAGAACATTGTGCGGCACGTGCAAATGGGCAAAAACGCCTACGACGCCGCCATGATTGGCACCCAAGAAATTGGCTTGGCCGTGCTGGCCACCACCTTGTCCATCGTGGCTGTTTTCTTACCGATTGGCTTCATGGAAGGCATCATCGGCAAGTTTTTCCATGAATTTGGCATCACCATTGTGGCGGCCGTGTTGATCTCTATGTTTGTGAGCTTCACCCTCGACCCCATGCTATCGAGTGTTTGGCACGACCCCAGCATCCACTCACACGACAAGCCTGCAGGCACTTTGAATTTGTACGATCGCAGCATTGGCCGCGTGACGCATTGGTTTGAACTGCAAACAGACCGCATGGCCGATCGCTACCAACACATGCTGGCCTGGGCGCTGAAACACAAGCGCAGTACCTTGCTCTTGGCCGTTGGCATTTTCGTGGCCAGCATCTTGATGGTGCCTTTGCTTGGCACCGAGTTTGTACCCAAAGGTGATTACTCCGAAACCACCTTGACCTTTCAAACGCCAGTGGGCACCTCGCTTGAAAGCACCGCATTGAAGGCCAAGCAAGTGGAAGCCATTGTGCGTGAATTTCCGGAAGTGCAATACACCCTCACGGGCATGAACACCCCCAACGCGCAGGGCAAAAACAACGCCAGTATTTACATCCGTTTGGTGGATCGCAAGTTGCGCCAACGCAGTGTCGAAGACATTTCCATTTTGTTGCGCGAGCGGCTTTCCAAGATTGCAGGCATCACCGTGACGCACGTGGGCATTTTGGACAGCGTGGGAGGCAGCAAGCAAATTGAATTTTCCATTCAAGGCCCCGATCAGCGCGAACTCGAACGCTTAACCCTGAAACTGATGGACCGATTCCGTGCCATTCCCGGACTGGTCGATTTGGACAGCAGTGTCAAAGCCAACAAACCCACCATTGCAATTCAAGTGATGCGCGAATCGGCCTCCGACCTGGGATGGAATGCTGCCAGTTTGGCCAATGGTTTGCGAACGTTGGTGGCAGGTCAAACGGTTGGAAATTGGCGCGCCCCAGACGACCAGACCTATGACGTCAATGTGCGACTGGCACCGGACTTCCGAAACAGCCCCCAAGATTTAGAACGCCTGCCATTCAATGTGGCCTCCCCGGATGGTCAAACGCGCATCGTTCGTCTTGGCCAAATTGCACAAGTTCAAGAGACCACGGGCTCCAATCAAATCAACCGTCGCGACATGGTGCGCGAGGTGGCCATCAACGCCAACGCCTCGCTTCGTTCGGCGGGTGAAATTTCTGCGGACATTCGCAAAATTTTGGACACCGTGGCCTGGCCGCCCGGCTACCGCTATCAATTTGGCGGCTCGACCAAAAGCATGAACGAGTCTTTCCAATACGCCACCACCGCACTCTTGATGGCGGTCATTTTCATTTACATGATCTTGGCCAGCCAGTTCAAGAGCTTCTTGCAGCCTTTGGCACTGATGACCTCCTTGCCGCTGACACTCATTGGCGTGGTCTTGGCCCTGATGGCCTTTCGCTCGGCCCTGTCCATGTTCTCGGTCATTGGGGTGGTGATGTTGATGGGCTTGGTGACCAAAAATGCCATTTTGCTGGTCGACTTTGCCATCCGTGCCCGCGAAGGTGGGGTTTCAGACACAGGACAGCCAGTGGCCGGGCTTGATCGCACTGAAGCCCTGTTGATGGCTGCCCGCGTCCGGTTGCGCCCCATATTGATGACCACCTTGGCCATGATTTTCGGCATGATGCCCTTGGCTTTTGCCATCACCGAGGGCTCGGAACAACGCTCCCCCATGGGTCAAGCCGTGATTGGCGGGGTGATCACCTCCTCCTTGTTGACCTTGGTGGTGGTGCCGGTGGTTTACTGCTACATGGACGATTTGAGTGAATTTTTCAAGCGACTGTGGTCCGGCAAGCAAAAAGGCACGTCTTAAGCCCCGCCAGAAGCTAAAATGGAACTGGTTAGAATTAGATACCCCCTGGAGTAAGAAATGAACAACGATATCGCCCGCTTCAACATGATCGAACAGCAGATTCGTCCTTGGGAAGTTTTGGACGGACAGGTCTTGTCATTGCTGTCGGCCGTTAAGCGTGAGAACTTCGTACCGATGGCGAACAAGGCATTGGCGTTTGTTGACATGGAAATCCCATTGCAAGCCCATGGCACGCAGGGTCAAGTGATGTTGGCCCCACGCGTTGAAGCCCGTTTCTTGCAAGATGCCGCCATTCAACCCACAGACAAAGTTTTGGAAATTGGCACAGGCTCTGGCTACATGGCCGCATTGGCAGCGCACCAAGCTGCCTCCGTCCTGAGCTTGGAAATTGACAGCAGCTTGGCCCAACAAGCCCGCGCCAATTTACAAGCAGCTGGCATCACCAATGTTGAGGTGCGCAACACCGATGGTTGCCAAGGCGCGCCAGTCGACGGCCCCTTTGATGTCATCTTTTTAAGTGGCTCTGTGCCCGAAGTGCCACAAATTTTGCTCAATCAATTGAAAACTGGCGGCCGCTTGTTGGCGGTGGTGGGCGAAGACCCTGTCATGCGCGCCAGCGTCATCACTCGCACCGGCGAACAACAGTGGCAAACCTCAGAGCCTTGGGATACCGTAGCGCCGCGCCTGCAAGGCTTCCCCGAGCACAACCGTTTTTCTTTCTGAACATGCAACAAATCAGTCCCGCTCAATTCAAAGACTGGCTTCAAGAAGCCGCTTCCCTGGGTCAACCATTGGTTTTAGACGTACGCGAAACTTGGGAGTGCCAGTTGGCCAACATTGCGCCAGAGGGCTGTGAAGTCATGATCATGCCCATGCAAACTGTGCCTGCACGGTTGACTGAATTGGACAAGGATCGGCCGATTGCATGTTTGTGCCACCACGGCGGCAGAAGCATGCAAGTGGGCGCATTTCTTGAACGCCAAGGCTTTACCCAAATCACCAACATCAGTGGCGGCATTCACGCTTGGTCAAGTGAAGTTGATCCCAGCGTTCCCGTCTATTGATTTTCAATTTCCATCTCACTCTGGCCTTAGCCTCGAAAGATTTACATGAATTTGCGCTTTCTTCCCATCACGTTGGCCATCTCAGCAGCTTTCGCGGGCTCAGCCCAAGCGCAAAGCCTGATGTCTTTGTACGAGACAGCGCGTGGCTACGACGCAGCCTACAAAGCAGCACAGTCTCAGTACACCGCCAACCTGTCTAAAGGCGATCAAGCCAAAGCCTTGCTTTTGCCCACGATTGGCCTGTCAGCCAACGTCAACAAAACAGATGTCGAGTTATTGGCAGCGGCCCAAACAGTCACTTCCCAAAGCAAGGCTGCCACCTTGAGTGCTTCACAGCCGCTTTATCGACCTGCTAACTTTGCCAACTACCAGCAAGGCATGCGCCAATTGGAATTGGCCAGTGTGCAACTCAAAGCAGCAGAGCAAGACTTGATGGTGCGCCTCAGCCAAGCTTACTTTGATGTCTTGGTGTCGCGCGAAAGCTTGGACTTTGTCAAAGCACAAAAAGTGGCAGTTGCCGAACAACTGGCGGCGGCCAAGCGCAACTTTGAAGTTGGCACCTCCACCATCACCGACACCCGTGAAGCGCAAGCGCGTTACGACTTGGTCTTGGCGCAAGAAATTGCTGCCGACAATGATCTGCGCATCAAGCGTTTGGCACTGAACCAATTGGTGGGCCTGAACAACATTGAACCCAAGTCGCTTTCCAGCAATGCCAAGTTATCAGGTCCAGATATTCAAAGTTTAGAGCAATGGGTTCAACAATCAGCCGAACAAAATCCTAGTGTGATTCAAAGCCGTGCCGCCTTGGAAATCGCCAAGTTAGAAACCAGCAAAGCAGAAGCAGGTCACAAGCCCACCTTGGATTTGGTGGCAGGCTACACCCCTACCCGCTACAAAAACGGCAAGGGCATCAACTCCTCGCAAATTGACTCGAACGCCAACAGCGTCACCTTGTCCTTCAACATGCCTTTGTTTGCAGGTTTTTCCACGCAGAATCGCATCAAAGAAACAGTGGCCTTGGAAGACAAAGCACGGTCCGATTTGGATGCGGCCGAGCGCAACGTGGCACAAGCCACTCGCTCAGCCTTCTTTGGTTTGCAGTCTGGTTTGGGCCAAGTCAATGCACTGCAAGCTGCAGAAGCTTCCAGCCAAAGTGCCTTGGATGCCAACAAGTTGGGCTACCAAGTGGGTGTGCGCATCAACATCGATGTGTTGAACAGCCAAAGCCAGTTGTTCCAAACCAAACGTGATTTGGCCAAAGCCCGCTACGACGTATTGCTGGGTCAGTTGAAGTTGCGACAAGCGGCTGGCACATTGACTGAAGCCGATTTGGCTTCCATCAATGCACTGCTGAACCCTTGATCAACCATTCGCGCACAGCATCCGCTGTGCGCTGCGTGGCACCGCCATGTTGTTTGGCAAAGCTTGAAGCTTTGGCCGCGTGAGATTCTAAAAGCGCGCTGTTTTGCACCAGTGCCACGGCGCTCTCTAGGGCCATGGCCATATTGGCCACACGCAACGCAGCGCCATCCGCCAATGCAGCCTCCGAAGCCTCAGCAAAGTTAAAGGTGTGTGGACCCATCACCACAGGACATCCGCAAGCCGCTGCCTCAATGAGGTTTTGCCCTCCCAAAGGCTCAAAACTGCCGCCCAACAAGGCCACATCGGCCAAGCTGTAGTACAGCGCCATTTCCCCCAAGCTGTCGCCCATGAAAATCGATGAACCTGCGGCGTTAACGGGCGGCGAAGCGCTCTCTTCTTGCCCCCATGAACTTCGGCGCGAAACCTGAAAACCTTGCTGTTCAATCAACTGAACCACCTCGTTCACGCGCTGAGGATGACGTGGCACCAGCAGCCATTGAACTTGCACACCAGGGTTGGACTTCACAAAGCTTTGCCACGCATCCAACCACAAGCGCTCTTCACCTTCGCGTGAACTGGCCAGCATGATGACGGGCATCGCAATGCGCGAACGCCAAGCTTGACCCTTTGCAACTTGGGCTGCATCGGGTGTGGCGTCAAACTTTAAATTGCCGGTGATTTTTTTCACCTTGGCACCTAAAACTTGGAGCCGCGTGGCATCGTCTTGGGTTTGGGCCAGAACCGCTTGGAGACCCGCATAGGCGGGCTTCATGAGCGAGGGCCAGCGCAAGGCTTGCCGCATAGACTTGTCACTCATGCGGGCATTGACCAACACCAAAGGCACCTTGAATTGCTGCGCGCAGCGAACCCAATTGGGCCAAACTTCAGTTTCCAAGATCAAGCCAAGGCGAGGCTGAAAGGCTTTGAAAAATCGCGTCACAGCGTCCAGCGAATCCCAAGGCTGCCAAACTTGAACATCGCCTGGCTGCAATAACTTTTGGCCCTCTTCACGGCCTGTGGCTGTGCCGTGAGTTAACAGCAATTTCATGCCTGGACATTGTTCGCGCAAGCCTTTGATCAAAATACCCGCGGTGCGCGTTTCCCCCAAAGACACGGCATGAACCCACACCCATTCACCTTGGGTGGCATGGGCGTAGTGACCAAATCGTTCCTCAACGAATTGGCCATACAAAGCTTCTGCCTTGGCGCGGCGCTTTAATTTTTGACGCAACAAGGGCTGTGCCCACTGCATCAGTGTGCTGTAGAGCCAAAGGGACAAAGTTGATTTCACAGAATGGATTCGGCCGTCAAGATCAGTGGGTCGAATGCTGCAATTGCGCATCGGGCTTGACGGTGCGAAGCAAGGCCAACATGGCATGCTCAATGCGGTCCAATACCGCCTGCGTGTGGCCTTCAAATCGCAACACCAACACGGGCGTGGTGTTGGAGGCGCGAATGAGGCCAAAGCCATCGGGCCAATCCACACGCAAGCCATCGATGCTTGAGATCTCGGCAGGTGCATTGAAGTGTTGCGACGCCACAGCCAGCAATTGCGCAGTGAGTTGATGCGGCTCCCCCTCTTGGCAAGCCACATTCAACTCGGGGGTGCTGAAACTGGTGGGCAGCGCTTTGAGCACAGCGTTGGCGTCTGCACTGCGGCTGACGATTTCAAGCAAGCGACAACCTGCATACGTGCCATCGTCAAAACCATACCAACGTTCTTTGAAAAAGATATGCCCACTCATCTCACCACCCAAAGGTGCTTGGCCGCCGCCAGCTTCAATCTCTTTCATCTTGGCTTTGATCAAGGAGTGGCCTGTTTTGTACATCAACGGCGTGCCGCCTGCAGCACGAATGGCGGGCGCCAAACGCTGCGAGCATTTGACATCAAACAAAATGGTGCCCTGAGGAACGCGGCTGAGCACATCTTGGGCAAACAGTTGCATCTGACGATCGGGGTAAATGGTTTCGCCATCTTGGGTGACGATGCCCAAGCGATCGCCATCGCCATCAAAGGCCAAGCCCAATTCAGCGCCTGAACTTTTCAAAGTCGCGATCAGGTCTTGAAGATTTTCAGGCTTGCTAGGGTCGGGGTGGTGATTGGGGAAATGACCGTCCACTTCGCTGAACAGTTCAATGACCTCACAACCTAGCGCGCGAAAAATACCGGGGGCACTTGCGCCCGCAATGCCATTGCCTGAATCGACCACAATTTTCATAGGACGGCTAAGTTGAATGCCGCTCACAATTCTTTGAATGTACGCCGGCATGATGTCTGCCGATTGCACCGCACCCGCATTGGACAGCACCCAAGACTCGGACTCGATGAGTTGGCGCAGGGTTTGAATTTCATCGCCATAAATGGCGCGACCGCCCAACACCATTTTGAAACCGTTGTCGTCTTTGGGGTTGTGACTGCCTGTGACTTGAATGCCGCTGTCACAGAGGGTGTGTGCTGCAAAGTAAAGCTGGGGCGTGGTGGTCATGCCCACGTCAATCACTTGGATGCCCACCGACACCAAGCCGCGCATCAATGCACTGGACAACGTGGGGCCACTCAAGCGGCCATCTCGGCCCACTGCCACGGTGTTGCGCCCCTCTTTCAAGGCCATAGTGCCAAAGGCTTTGCCCAAGCCTTCGGCCAAGTCTACATTCAGGGTCCGGGGGTAGGTTCCGCGAATGTCGTATGCCTTGAAAATTGATGCCGTCACTTGCATAAAATACCAACCCATCAGAGGAGCAAACAGACCTCCATTGTAGGTGGATGCGCCCTAAATCGGATACGATTGCCGCATGCAATTTCATCGCCAAACTTGCTTCAAACAGATCCAAAGCCCTTGGGGGCAGATCACCTTGTCGGCCAGTCCGGATGGCCTGAATGGCGCTTGGTTTGAGGGTCAACAACACCACCCCAACATCAGCACTTGGCAAGAATCGACCCACAACGCTACGCTGATCAAAGCAGAAGCTTTGTTGCGTGATTACGGCCAATCCAAATTACCAAACCAACAAGCCGCACGTCAATGGCTCAAGAACCTTCCCCTTGACCTCAGCGGCGGCACTGCGTTTCAACAAGCTGTTTGGCAAGCGCTCCTGAGCATTCCGCATGGCGCCACTTGCAGTTATGGCGAGTTAGCCGCAGCCATTGGCAAACCCAGCGCCGTCAGAGCAGTGGGCACAGCCATTGGTCGCAATCCCATCAGCATTTTGATCCCCTGCCACCGGGTGCTGGGTGGCCAAGGGCAACTCACCGGCTACGCGGGCGGTCTTTGGCGCAAGCAAGCGCTGCTGCAACTTGAAAACGCGTTAACGCCTTCGTCGGTCGCCAAATAATGACAACACTTCAAGACAACTCGCAAGATTGGCGAGTGGATTACCTTTTGCTGGCCGCCTTGTGGGGCTCTTCGTTTTTGTTCATGCGCATGGGTGCCTCCGAGTTCGGCCCCTTGGCAACGGCATGGACGCGCGTCTTTGTGGCCACTTTGTTCTTGAGCCCTTTCATGCTGCAACAGGGTCACTGGCCTGTTTTTAAACAACACTGGAAACTGGTGCTTGGCTTAGGCGCCTTCAATTCAGCACTGCCCTTTGCCTTGTTTGCTTACGCGGTGATGCACATCTCAACTGGCCTTTCCGCCATTTTGAATGCAGCAGTCCCCTTGTTTGCCGCATTGGTTGCATGGCTCTGGCTTGGCGATCGGCTCAACCGTTGGCGCATTGCAGGCTTGATCATTGGTTTTGTAGGTGTCTCTGTCTTGGCCAACAACCAAACCACCGACCACAGCGCCGCCAATCCAGACGCCAGTACCTGGGGGCAATACACGGCCATCGGGGCTTGCTTATTGGCCACCATTTGCTATGCCATCTCGGGCAGTTTTACTAAAAAGTATTTGCCCAATCTACCGCCCTTGGTTTCAGCCACCGGCAGTCAATTGGGCGCCACCCTGGCACTGACTTTGCCAGCCTTTTGGGCCATGCCCGCCGTCATGCCAAGCCTCAAAGCTTGGGGTGCCCTGATGGTACTTGGCGTGGCTTGCACTGGCATTGCCTACATCCTTTACTTCAGATTGGTGAACCGAGCTGGACCTGCCAAAGCCTTGACGGTGACTTTTTTGATCCCGGTCTTTGCCCTGATTTACGGTGTGGCCTTTTTGAACGAGACTGTTACGCTGAGCATGGTCTTACTGGGGATGGTGGTCGTTTTTGGCACAGCCCTGTCGAGCGGAATTTTTCCGAAAGTGAAATAATCAAAACATGAAACGTCGAACACTCTCTAGCCAACTGATTTTTTCTTTGCTCGCCGGCGCCTTGGCCGCCACACCCGCTTTGGCGCAAGGCACACCGCCTGCCGCATTGACGCAAACTCAAGCGCCCATCAAATTGATTGTGCCCTTCACACCGGGTACAGGCATTGACCTCATTGCGCGCACAGTGGGTCCTCGACTTGCGCAGCGCTTGGGCAGACCGGTGGTGGTCGAAAACAAAGTAGGCGCCTCAGGCAACATTGGCACAGAGTCGGTTGTGCGCGCCGCACCCGATGGTCAAACGCTGCTGGTCAGCGTCAACACTTTGGTGATGAACCGCAGCCTTTATGCAGGCCTCAGTTTTGACCCTGTGAAAGACCTTGCGCCTGTCATCTTGACCAGCTGGGGGCAACTCTTGTTGGTCACCCATCCCAAGTCCAATTTCAAAACAGCTGCCGAATTGGTGACTGCTGCCAAGGCCAATCCTGGTCGCATCAATTACGCTTCCCCTGGAGTGGGCACACCGCATCACTTGTCGATGGAATTGTTCAAGAACACAGCCCAAGTGTTTCTAACGCACATCCCCTACCGCGGCACTGCCCCTGCTGTTTCTGATTTGTTGGGCGGCCAAGTCGATGCCATGTTCTTACCGATCCATGTGGCCCTGCCTCAAATCAAGGCCGGCAAACTGGTGGCTTTGGGCATTGGCAGCGATCAACGTCACCCCCTCCTGCCCAATGTGCCGACGCTGGCTGAAGCCAAAACAGGCAAGGTGAATGTGGACATGTGGTACGGCATCTTTGCGCCCAAAAATACACCCAACGACATTGTCCAAGCCCTGAACAAAGAGATCAAAACCATCTTGGCCAGCGAAGAAATTCAAAAGGCTTTTCAGCCTCAAGGCATGGACCCCGCCAACAGCACGCCCGAAGAGTTTGGCAAGCTGGTTGAAAAAGACGCAGCGCGTTGGGCCGATCTCATCAAAGCACAAAACATCAAAGGGGAATGAGCATGAACATCGCAATTGTGGGCGGTGGCATTGCCGGCCTGAGTTTTGCCCTGGGCTTGCATCAAAGAGGCATTGACTGCGATGTCTTTGAAAGTGTGATGGACGTCAAAGAAATTGGCGTTGGCATTACCTTGCTTCCCCACGCCATGCGCGAACTGTCAGCGCTTGGTGTGCAGGCAGAACTTGAAGCAGCCGGCATTGAAAATCTTGAAAGTGTCTTCTACACACAGCATGGCCAGTACGTTTACAAAGAGCCACGCGGCCGTCATGCCGGTTACACCTTGCCAGAAATTGGCATTCACCGCGGCAAATTGCATCGCATTTTGTTCGAGGCCGCAGTCAAGCGCTTGGGAAAAGACAAAGTTCACACAGGCATGCGATGCACAGGCTTTTCACAAGACAAAGATGGCGTGCAAATTGAGTTTTCCAACGCCCACACACAAACCGCCGAAACGCACACCGCTCAAATTGCCGTGGCCTGCGATGGCGTCAATTCAGTCATCCGCAAACAAATGCATCCGCAAGATCAACTTTGCTTTGCGGGCATCAACACTTGGCGCGGCGTCACCGTTCACCCGCCTATCCTCACTGGCAAAAGTTACCTGCGGATTGGCACTGTGGAGACCGGCAAGATGGTCATCTACCCCATCATTGACAACGTGGACGGCAAAGGCAATCAACTCATCAATTGGGTGGCCGAGTTGCAAAAACCCAATGCTGTCATGAACGACTGGAACCGCGCTGGCGATCCAGCGGTTTGCGCTGAAATCTACAAAGACTGGCACTTTGACTTCTTGGACGTCCCCGAGTTGATCATGAAGGCCGACAAAGTATTTGAATATCCCATGGTGGACAAAGACGCCCTGCCGTTCTGGACACAAGGTCGCGTCACTTTGATGGGCGATGCCGCCCACCCCATGTACCCACGCGGCTCCAATGGTTCAGCGCAGGCCTTGATTGATGCCAGAACTTTGGCAGAACAACTCAGCCAACACACAGACCCCCAAGAGGCGCTCAAATCTTATGAAAGCTTGCGCTTGGCACCCACGGCCAAAGTGGTTGAAACCAATCGAAGTGTGCCGCCTGACTTCATCATCATGAAAGCAGACGAACTCAGTGGTGGCAAACCTTTCCGGCACATTGACGACCTGATCAGTCAGGACGAATTGCGTCAAATTTCAGACCATTACAAAACGGTTGCAGGCTTTGCTTTGACGAAGTGAATGGGCGAGGTCCCGTTCATGACGGGTGGCTCATTCAATGCAGATTGAAGCTCACGCGCTCTCAACTGCCCACACCCCCCCTCCACATCTTGACCGGCTGAATTTCTCAGCTTGGTCAAAATGCCGCGGCGGTGCAAAGTGCGCGCCATTTCTGCAGCCCGCTCCCACGAAGGCCGCTTGAAGGGCAAGTCATGGATGGCGTTGTAAGGAATCATGTTCATCAAGGCGTATTTGCCTTTAAGCAAACGAACGATGCCCTCCAACTCTTCTTCAGAGTCGTTCACACCTTCAAGCAATGTCCATTGGTATTGAATGGGGTAACCGGTTTGGCGCGCATACACCTCTGCCGCTTCGACCAATTCTTCGGGCGACATTTTGGGTGCACGCGGCAACAATTGCGCGCGCAAATCGGCACGTGTGGTGTGCAAAGACACAGCCAAGGCTGGCTTGACCAAACCCATTGGCAAGCGTTCAAACACACGGGGATCGCCGACGGTTGAAAACACCAATGACTTGTGTGCAATGTTGCCAACGGTGCCTAACACCTCAATGGCTTCCATCACATTGTCCAAATTGTGTGCAGGCTCGCCCATGCCCATGAAGACCACTTTTTTGACAGG
>CANGCI010000011.1 GCA_947451995.1 Comamonadaceae bacterium
CTGGTCAAGGCCCTCATAGCGACCGCAAATCAAAATGGCACCATCGCTCTGAGACCATGACGCAACGCCGGCGTGGGTCAAGGTCTGCCCAATGGGCGAAAAAAGGACGACAGGTACTTTGGCTTCTTTGGGATTTTGGGCGATGCGGTCTTGGCGAATGGCCAACAAACACTTTTCCAAAGGTTCAGCCATCATCACCATGCCGGGCCCACCGCCAAAGGGTCGATCGTCGACACGGCGGTAAGTTCCTTCAGTGAAATCACGCAATTGCCAAAGCTTCAAGGCCACAGCGCCAGACTCAAACGCACGGCGGTTGATGCCAGAACTTAAAAAAGGAGCGAAGAGTTCGGGAAACAGCGTGATGACATCAAAGCGCATGGCTTGCTTTCACCCGCTCAGTAGTCAAGCTGCCAATCAACCGTGATCTTGCGGCCAGGCAGGTCCACGTTGTCGACGAAGGCTGCGACAAAGGGAATCATGCGCTCCACGGGCGGCTTGTCTGCTTCTGCAGAAGCTTGCGACAAGACCAGCACAGTTTGTGGCCCAGTGGACATCAAGTCTTTCACCTGACCCAAGGCCACACCTTCGCGGTTAACGACTTCCAAGCCCAGCAAGTCCACCCAGTAATACTCGTCTGCACCGGCAGTCGGAAAACTTGAACGCGGCACAAAAATGCGTGCACCCTTCAAAGCTTCGGCTTGATTTCTGTCGGCCACGTCCAGTGAACATGCAACGACGGTGTCGGCATGGTCTTTGGCTTCTTTGATTTTGAGCAGTACGGGTTTTGAAGGGCCAGCAGCATCAGGTGCTGCCGACTTGGCAGTGGGCGACTTTGCACCACCGACCGCGCGATCGGAAGGTAGCAAATACCAGCGCTTGGAAGAAAAAAGCGCCTCGGGTGAGGCGCTATGGGGCAAGACTTTGAACCAGCCTTTGATGCCCCAAGCATCTGCAATACGCCCCACTTCGATGGCGTCTGCCGGCATGTCGGCAAACTCTAAATGGGGTAGCACAGCAAAGCCTTTGGCGAAGCCAAAAAGCAATTAAGCAGCTTTGGCAGCAGCTTGTTTGACCAAACGCTGAACGGTTGGAGACACTTGAGCGCCAACGCCTGTCCAGTATGTCAAACGGTCTTGCACAACGCGCAGGCCTTCTTCTGTATCCTTGGCGATAGGGTTGTAAAAACCAATGCGCTCAATGAAACGACCATCGCGGCGAACGCGCTTGTCAGCCACAACAATGTTGAAAAATGGACGGGCTTTAGAACCGCCACGAGAAAGACGAATGACAACCATGATTTATCCTAGGGGTGGTGTACACATTGCACAATTCAAAAAATTTGAAATGAAACAAGGACACAAATTCTTCCAGCGTTTGAGACACGCAACTGGCCACCCGGCCAGTGACACACTGAAAAGCCGCTGATTATAACCCGGAGTTCTAGAATGCCAACCATTCGACCCAGCCAACCCTCAGACATGGCCGCCATCACGGCCATTTACAAGCACCACGTCCTTCATGGAACGGGTACTTTTGAAATTGAACCGCCCTCACTGGAGGACATGACGGCCCGCAGGGAGGACGTCTTGAGCAAAGGTTTGCCCTATTTGGTCCTTGAAAACGAAGGCCACGTGCTTGGCTTTGCCTATTGCAACTGGTTCAAACCACGCCCCGCCTATCGATTCTCAGCCGAAGACTCCATTTATTTGGCCGCAGACACCGCAGGCAAAGGCTGGGGCCGCATGCTGCTGGCTGAACTGTGCCAAGCCGCAGAAAAAGTCGGTATTCGCAAGTTGATCGCGGTCATTGGCGACTCTGGCAATGCCGGCTCAATTGGCGTCCACACGTCGGTAGGCTTCAAGCACGTCGGCACTGTGTCTGGCTGCGGCTGGAAATTTGAGCGCTGGCTAGACATCGTCATGATGGAAAAAGCCCTAGGACTGGGGCAAACTCAAGCACCGGCCTAAGGCTTGACGAGAGGGCACCGCCCTCTCGGGTTTAGAAAAGTTGCAAGCTCAGCCAGTAAGCAATGGCCGCCACAAAACCACTGGCTGGGATGGTCAAAATCCAGGCCCACACAATGTTGCCCGCTACGCCCCATCGAACGGCACTTGCACGTTGGGTTGAGCCAACACCCACAATGGCACCCGTGATGGTATGTGTCGTGGAAACAGGAATGCCCAAGGAAGTGGCCAAGAAGAGGGTCAAAGCACCGCCTGTTTCAGCACAGAAGCCGCCCACTGGCTTGAGTTTGGTGATTTTCTGACCCATGGTTTTGACAATGCGCCAACCGCCAAACATGGTGCCAAAGCCAATGGCCATGTAACAAGAAACAATGGTCCAAGTGGGGGGCGATGTTTCTGCAGCCGACATGTAACCGGTTGCCACCAGCAACATCCAAATGATGCCGATCGTTTTTTGTGCGTCGTTACCACCATGGCCCAAGCTGTAGGCGCCTGCTGAAACGAGTTGCAGACGGCGGAACCACTTATCGACTTTGGAAGGACGGCTGCGCTTGAACAAATTGGCCACCAAGACCATCATCAGGGACCCCAAAAGGAAACCCAACATCGGCGATACAAAAATAAAAGTCACCGTTTTCAAAACACCCGCAGACAACAAAGCACCCGCACCTGCTTTGGCAATAACAGCACCCACAATGCCACCAATCAAAGCATGCGAGGAACTGCTGGGAATGCCGTAATACCATGTGATCACGTTCCAAGTGATGGCACCCACCAAGGCACCAAACACCACATGAACGTCGACCACACCGGGTTGGACAATGCCCTTGCCAACGGTCGCAGCCACGCTGAGGTGGAAGATAAAGATGGCGACGAAATTGAAAAAGGCAGCAAACACAACCGCCTGCGTTGGCTTCAAAACGCCGGTTGAAACAACCGTGGCAATTGAGTTGGCGGCATCATGAAAGCCATTCATGAAGTCAAACGCCAGCGCCAAAGCCACCAGCAAGATCACCACCCATAAAGCGGCTTGTGTGTCCATGCTCAAAGTTCCGAGTATCAGGAGTTCTCGAGGACAATGCCCTCGATTTGATTGGCGACGTCTTCACACTTGTCAGTGATGGTTTCAAGCAATTCGTAAATGGCTTTCAACTTGATCACTTCGCGCACATCAGGCTCTTCGCGGAAAAGCTTGCTCATGGCACTGCGCATCACGCGGTCGGCATCGGACTCTAGACGGTCAATTTCTTCGCAAGTCTTCAATGCAGCTTCAGCCGTTGCGGGATCTGCAATGTTGCCCAGCATGTTGACGGCATCACGCAAACGTTCGCAACATTTGACGGACAAATCGGTCAATCGGGTAATTTCTTCCGTCATCACACGCACATCGTAGAGCGCCATGGTTTCTGCGGAGTCTTGAATCAAGTCGGCCACATCGTCCATCAAATTAATGAGCGTATGAATTTGCTCGCGATCGATGGGGGTGATGAATGTGGTGTGAATCAAGCGATTGACTTCGTGCGTCACGCGATCGGCTGATCGCTCGGCATTGTCAACATCTTGCGTGTATTTTTCACGCAGGTGGCTGTCTGTGTAATTGAGCACCAAATTTGAAAAGGCACGTGCCGCTTCAACGATTCGGTCTGCATGCTGGTTGAACAACTCAAAAAAGTTGCCCTCTTTGGGCAAAAGCTTGCCAAAAAACATAGGATTCTCCGTGAACAAAAAGCGAGAAATTCGCTCATTGAGGCATGCGGGAGTTTAAACCCTAAGCTTGTAATTATTTCAAAGCGGTGACATTTTTATGTCCGAAAAAAGACAATCAAAAACAGCAAATTGGCAGAAATCGAGGCCCTTTGAAGCTCGGTATTTTGTCACCGAAGATTAAAGATCATCAGAACTAGAAGCATCTAGTTTTTCAATGGCTTGCGATTGAACGCTTTGCAAGTCTTGCGCGCTGACCCATTGCGGCGACAGCTCTGAAAGAGGCTTCAAAACAAAGGCTCTCTCCCGCATCCTTGGATGGGGCACCGTCAGCACTGGACTTTGGATGCTTGCATCACCAAACAATAACAAGTCAATGTCCAAAGTTCGAGGCGCATTCCGATAGGGTCGCACACGGCCCGCCATGGTCTCCAAAGTCTGAAAGGCCTCCAATGCTTCATAAGCATTGAGGCGCGTTTCCAAATGAAGCACCGCATTGATGTAATCGGGCCCCGTCGCATCCACAGGGGCTGACCGGTAGAAAGAGGAGCAGTTGAGGACGCGGGTATGCGGCAATTTGCCAATGGCCTTCACAGCAGCATCTAGGGTCTGGCGCGCTTCGCCCAAATTAGCACCCAGGCCAACAAACACTGACACCCATTCACGATGCATGAAGGCCCCCTGATGTCGCGTTACTCACCCGACGGCGATTGTCCTGGCTCGGCGTTACCGGATGCACCCGAAGCATTTTTCGCCGCTGGCTTTCGGCGACGCGGCGCACGTCGTGTTTTGCCGGTTCCCGAAGCAGGAACGTTGCCCTTTTCAGACTTCGCCTGTTGAATCAAGTCCTCGCGAGCGGCATCGTCTGCCATGCTGAATTCTTGCCACCAATCGGCCAACGTCAAATCGACATCCGCCACTTCAGCGCGCAAGCGTAAAAAGTCGAAGCCAGCGCGGAATCGGGGCTGCTCTACCAAGCTGAATGGCGTACTGCCAATGCGTTTTTCAAAGCGGGGCTGCATCATCCAAATCTCGCGCATGTCGGCCGCCAATTTACCGCGGCCCGAGACGTCACCGATGCGCGCATCAAAGACTTCATCGATGGCTTCTTGCAGGGCTGGAAATGGCGGAATGCGTTTGGCGACACGCTGATCCCAACCCGCCTTGACATCGGTCCATAAAACACATGCCAGCAAAAAGCTGGGCGCCACGGGTTTTTCTTCACCCACACGGCGATCTGTGTCGGCCAATGCCGCTTTCACGAAAGGCGTGTCAGCACGCTCAACCACCACATCCAACAAAGGATAAATGCCTTTGTGCAAACCCAAGGATTGCAATTGCGCCACGGAGGCCAAAGCATGGCCCGTTTGAAGCAGCTTCAGCATCTCGTCAAACAACCTGCTTTGCGGTACATCGGCCAGCAAGTTCAGCATGGTCGCCAAGGGCTTGGCAGTTTTGCTCTCGAACTTGAAACCCAAGGGGCTGAGCTTTGCTGCAAACCGCACCGCACGAATGATGCGCACAGGATCTTCGCGATAACGTGCAACGGGATCGCCAATCATGCGCAAGACTTTCTTTTTGGCATCCTGCATACCGCCGTGGTAGTCAACCAAATACTGAGACTCCGGGTCGTAGTACATGGCATTCACCGTGAAGTCCCGACGTGTTGCATCTTCGTCTTGGGGGCCCCAAACGTTGTCGCGCAGCACCCGGCCGCTTGAATCGACAGCGTGCGTCATACCTGCAAGTTCAGATTTACTGGTTTTTTCATTGCCCTTGACCTGCTCTGCTGCGCGGTTGTCCAAATGGGCCCTGAAGGTAGACACTTCAATCACTTCATGCTCGCGGCCACGACCGTACACCACATGCACAATGCGAAAGCGTCGTCCGATGATGAAGGCTCGGCGAAACAAGCTTTTCACTTCTTCTGGCGTGGCATCGGTCGCCACATCAAAGTCTTTAGGACGAAGTCCTAAAAGCAAATCGCGCACCGCGCCACCCACCACATAAGCTTCATAGCCTGCATCTTGCAAAGTTCTGACCACATTCAGAGCGCGCTCGTCAACCAGGGCTGGATTGATGCCATGAACGGATGCAGGAATTTCGACGCGCTTGCCAAAATCAACAGCGCTTCGCCCGCCTTTGGGCTGGCCTAATATTTTTTGAATGAATTTTTTGATCATGAGAAAAGTTGAAGTGTGCGCCAGCCTCGATCGGTCGCAAGTTGGCGCAAACGCGCATCTGGATTGGTCGCAACGGGTGTTTGTGCCATTTCTAAAAGTGGCAAATCGTTGATTGAATCCGAATAAAAGGTAATGTGCACATCTGACCAATTCAGATTTCGTGCCGCCAACCATTGTGCAATCCGAGTGACCTTGCCTTCTTTGAATGACGGCGTACCCGAAATTTCTCCCGTGATCCAGCCTTGCGCGTCGCGCGCCAATTCAACAGCAATCAATTCAGACACACCAAAAGCAGTGGCAATGGGTCGCGTGACGAATTCATTGGTGGCAGTGACGATCATGACATGATCACCTGCCGCTTGGTGTTGTTTCACCAATTCGATTGCAGAGGGCTTCACAGCAGGCAAGATAATTTCGCGCATGAATTGGCGATGCGCGATTTCCGCTTGCTCAGCCCCCTTCAGGCGCACCGCATCCGTTGCAAATCGCACGTACTCATGAATGTCCAACACACCCGATTGGTAGTCAGCATAAAACTGATCATTGCGTGCTTTGAAAGAGACTGGATCAGTCCAAGCAATGTGCTGACTGAATTCACCCCACGCGTAATCGGAGTCAATTGGCAACAAAGTGTTGTCGAGATCAAACAGGGCCAACTTCATGTGCTCTCCAACATGGATTTGATCAGCGGAATGGTGATGGCCCTTTGCGTTTGTAAAGCAAACTGATCCAAGTGATTGAGCAAAGTCATCAAGCTGCTCAAGTCGCGTGAAAATCGTGTGAGCATGTAAGACATCACCTCATCACTCAAAAACAAACCTCGCGAGTCTGCCTCTTGACGCAACACTGCACGTCGCTCGTTGTCACTTAAGACCTGCAGAGCATAAACATGCCCCCAACCCAAGCGAGAACGTAAATCATCACGCAACTTGAGGTCTGCAGGGGGCAATGTGCCGGCCGCCAATACCCAACGCGGCTGACCTGACTTGGGCGTGAGTGCATTCACAAACCAATTAAATCCCATGGCCTGTTGCTCTAAATTGAACAGATGCACATCGTCCATCAACACAGCAACCCAAGATGCATCAAAACTCAGATGCGCTTCGGTTGAGGCATCCAGCCAGCCCACAGAAAGTCCTTGATCTTTGAGCGCAGCATAGACCCCCTTGAGCAGATGCGTTTTACCTGAGCCACTCTCCCCCCAAAGGTAAGTAGGGACGGGACTGGGCATTTGACCAGCTGTCCAGAGTTTGAGATGTTGCAGTGCTGCGGCATTGGGTCCTGCAAAAAAACTGTCCAAGCTGGGCGCTGTTTGCAAGCCTATGTCTAAGGCCATTTGCTTCATGCGTCAGGACCTTGGTAAATGGTGCTCTCAAAATATTGATCACGCACTCTGCGCAGTGCCACCAAAATCACCGCACTGGCTGGCAATGCCACCAGCACGCCCACAAAGCCAAACAATTGACCCAATGCCAACAAAGCAAAAATGACAGCCAAGGGATGTAAGCCAATGCGTTCACCCACCCACTTGGGTGTGAGCCAAAAGCTTTCAAGCAACTGCCCAGCGCCAAACACCACCGCCACCATCAACAAAGCCTTGAGGGATGCAAATTGTAAAAATCCAGCAAACAAGGCCAAGATGAGGCCAAGCCCAAAGCCCAAGTAAGGTACGCAAACTGCCAAACCCGTGAAGACACCAATGGGCAATGCCAAATCTAATCCGAAGGCATACAGACCGACGGCGTAGAAAACTGACAAAGCCAGCATGACCAAAATTTGTCCATGCAAATACTGGCCTAAGACTTCATCACATTCACGCATGAAACTGTCATAGGCAGGGCGCCAGTGAAGGGGCACCCACAAAACGACTTGCGAGACCCAACGGTCCCAGTCCTTGAGCAGGTAAAAAAGAACCACTGGAATCAAAATTAAATTACCCAAGACCGCCAGAGCAAAGCTGCCACCCAGTTTGAGTGAGGCCACCAACGGCTCCATCCAATCGCCTCGGTTGGCACTCAAATAGGTGAGCAGTTGTGCCTTGATGGAGGCCACATCCAAAGTCAATCGCCAGCCGTACTTGTCCATCAGTGCATTCAAGAAGGCTGCCAATCGGTCTAACAGGGTTGGCAATTGCTGCTGAAGCAATGGAATTTCGCGGGTCAAAATGGGCACCAATAAAAACAGAACACCCATCACCGCCAGCAGCGCCAACAACTCAATCAACATCACACACAACACATGAGGCAACCAATGGGCGGCTTTGTGCATTCGAAGCACGGCTGGATGCAGGGCGTATGCCAGCACCCCCGCGACTGCAAAGGGAACCAAGACAGGTCCCAAGACCCACAGCATCAAGGCCACCATAACAGCGACGCCCACCCCTAAAGTCAGGCGTTTGTTGGCGATATGGATGGGCATGTTGGCAATTCGTGGTTAAAGAAAATCAAAAGAAGCTGACGGCATTGGCAGATGCAAGCAGCACTGCCCCTTAAAATATGCTTAGATTTTAGTCTCCCCTCGCCCCCTTCTCCACATTTTTCCCACATTTCACATGAGCTCAACTCCCCTTTCCTACAAAGACGCTGGCGTCGATATCGTTGCGGGTGACGCTTTGGTCGAACGCATCAAGCCTCTGGCCAAAAAGACCATGCGCGAGGGTGTCTTAGCAGGCATTGGTGGATTTGGCGCCTTGTTTGAAGTGCCCAAACGTTACAAAGAGCCTGTTTTGGTCTCTGGCACGGACGGTGTGGGTACCAAACTCAAACTGGCATTTGAGTGGAACATGCACGATACCGTGGGCATCGACCTGGTCGCGATGAGCGTCAACGATGTCTTGGTTCAAGGGGCAGAGCCGCTGTTCTTTTTGGACTACTTTGCCTGTGGCAAGCTGGATGTCGATACGGCAGCTGCCGTGGTGGGCGGCATTGCCAATGGCTGCGAAATGTCCGGTTGCGCTCTGATTGGCGGCGAAACGGCAGAAATGCCAGGCATGTACCCCGCAGGCGAATACGATTTGGCCGGATTTGCGGTGGGTGCTGTTGAAAAATCAAAAATTCTTACTGGGCGAGACGTCAAACCAGGCGACATCGTATTGGGCTTGGGCTCCAATGGCGTGCACTCCAATGGTTTCAGTTTGGTACGCAAATGCATCGAGCGGGCTGGCGCGCAATTGCCCGCCCAACTCGATGGCCAAGATTTCAAGCAAGCCATCATGGCCCCCACACGCTTGTACGTTAAAACGGTCTTGAGCGCCTTGGCACAACATCCCATCAAAGCTTTGGCTCACATCACAGGTGGTGGTTTGTTGGAAAACATTCCCCGTGTTTTGCCCGAAGGTACTGCGGCGCATTTGGTCAAGGGCAGCTGGCCTCAATCTGAATTATTTGCTTGGCTTCAAAACACGGCAGGCATTGACGACATCGAAATGAATCGCACCTTTAACAACGGGATTGGCATGGTCGTTGTCATCGATTCAGCGCATGCTGCGGCTTGTGCAGACACTTTGCGCCAAGCTGGCGAAAAAGTTTATGAAATTGGTGTCATTGCTGCGCAGGGTGATGGCGCGCAAGTGCTCGTCAAGTGATTCTTCAGGAGTCGATGGATGCCAGTCGCAAACGAATGATGTCGACGTCACTGGCATCGGTCGCCTGGCTCACATAAGCCTGCAAGTCATCGCGAGCCTCAGCATTCAAGCCCAAGGACATCAAAGCCAGTCCGCGATCGCGTCGTTCATAAATGGCATCTGGATTGAGGACGATCAACCGGTCCAAGACGCACTTCAAGCGCTGCCAATCAGATTGGCTAGAAAAAATTTCTTTCAGATTGCGCAACATGCGCGTCAAGATGTCACGAGGCATGGCTGGCTGCAGATACAAGCCAAGTGGCGTGTCACTGTCTTCCACGTCATCCGCAAGGTCAACACGCTGACGATAAGGTGCCAGTCTCTCTGCCAAGCGCTCCAAACCCAAGGAATCGCCCGTTAAGGGATCCATCACAACCAAGCCCTCAGGCAAAGTGACTTTGACCAAGAAATGCCCCGGGAAAGAGACGCCTTCAGCCTGCAAGTCGAGTGCCTGCGCCAACTCCAACCAAATGACCGCAATCGAAATCGGAATGCCGCGACGCGTCCTGAAAACTTCATTCAGGTAACTGTTCTCGGGGGCATAAAAGTTGTTGGCGTTGCCACCGAAACCCAGTTCGTTGTAGAAAAACTGGTTCAACACCGTCAACTTCTGAAGGGGCTCTGCTTCGCGCTTCAATCGCCGCTTCAGCCGCACCAACAAAGCATCACAAGTGGCCAAGACCTCTTGCACGTCCAACGCGGGCTCTTCATCCTGCGCAATAGCAGCCGCAGCCTCTAGCAATGGAAAGTTCTGGTCCGCTGCCACCAAACTTTGGAAGTAGGTCAATGGGGTCACTGTGGTGGCTTGTAAATTCATAGTGCTAGCATCTTTTTAGCGACGAACAAAGGATTTCAAACGCAAACCACACAAACGCAAACACCCAAAATAAAGAAGGGCTGAAGTGATCAAAACAAGGGCCATCGCAGACAGTCGCACAAACACTTGTTGACGACCTCCTAGCCAATCAAATTGGGTTGAAGCCACAAGCAAAAATCCACTTAGCAACAAAGTAGCAAGCGCGACTTTGGCGCTAAACCAGCCCCACCCTGGCAAGGGTTTGTAGCTGCCTTTTCGAATCAGCCCCACCAGAAGCCACATTGCATTCAACAAAGCACCCAAACCGATGGACAGCGCCAAGCCTGCATGGGCTAAATAAGGAACCAACACAAAATTCAAGGCTTGCGTAAAGCACAAAACAAGCACCGCAATTTTGACCGGCGTTTTAATGTCCTGGCTGGCGTAGTAGCCCGGCGCCAGAACTTTGATGGCCACGAGTCCTATCAAGCCAACACCATAGCCCGTCAGCGCCATCGTCGTTTGCTTCACATCGTGGTCGGTGAATGCGCCGTAGTGATACAGCACGGACACCAAAGCTTGCGAGAAAGTGAGCAATGCAGCCGCACAAGGCAAGGCCAACAACACAACCAAGCGCAATCCCCAATCCAACATGGCAGCGTATTCAAGCTGATCACCTTTGGCCCTTGCGGCAGCCAACTGCGGCATCAAAACAGCCCCCAAGGCTACACCCAAAATGGCCGTTGGAAATTCCATCAAGCGATCGGCATACGTCAACCAACTGACACTGCCTGGCGCCAAGTGAGAAGCAATCTGTGTGTTGATGAGCAGTGATATTTGAGCCACCCCCACGCCTAACAATGCCGGCAACATCAAGCTTGTAATTTGGCGTGAAGCGGGATCGTTCAAGGCTTGTTGAATGGCTCGCCAAGTCACACCAATACGCGGCAGCAATCCCAAATTTGCAAGTGCAGGAATTTGAATGGCCAGTTGCAACAAACCACCCAACATCACACCAACAGGCAAGGCATAAACCGGTTGAATGCCCTGACTTTTGAACCAGGGGGCCAAGAGCCAAGCCGCACCAATCATGGCCACATTCAACAACACAGGCGTTGCAGCGGGCACCGCAAAACGTTTCCAAGTGTTCAAAATGCCTGCCGACAAGGCGACCAAGGACATGAACGCAATGTAGGGGAACATCCAACGCGTCATGAGCACAGCCGCCGCATAGGAATCGGGTTGTTGTTGCAAGCCACTGGCCATGGCCCACACCAAAAATGGTGCAACGGCTACACCCAACAAGCTCAAGAGCAACAAGGACCAAGCCAGCAAGGTGGCCACATGGTCGATCGCTTGTCGTGTGGCTGCCTCACCATTTTGAGCCTTGCTAGCTGCCAATACAGGGACAAAAGCTTGACTGAAAGCACCTTCAGCAAAGAAGCGCCGAAACAAATTAGGAATACGAAAGGCCACATTAAAGGCATCGGTGAGCGCACTGGCCCCAAAAACGGAGGCGATCAATAGCTCTCTGACCAATCCCGTGATGCGGGAGGCCAGGGTCCAAAGAGAGACAGTAGAAGCTGATTTAAGAAGGCTCACGGCGAGAGTGTAGCGACTGATTGGGTTGGCTGTCAGGGGGACTCGACTTGGCGGGATTTAGCCTGTTACAATAGCCGGCTTTGCTGACAACATCCTCAGACAACTAGGATAAATAAAATGGCTTCTGGAAAACCCAAGAAAAAGAACCCCCGCCTGGCATCAGGCCGTAAACGCGCACGTCAAGACGTGAAACTGAACGCAGCGAACACCTCACTGCGCTCCAAATACCGCACCGCCGTGAAGAACGTTGAAAAAGCTGTTCTGGCTGGTGACAAAACCAAAGCTACTGAACTGTTTGCCAAAATGCAAGCCGTTGTGGACACGATTGCTGACAAAGGCATCTTCCACAAAAACAAAGCAGCTCGCGATAAGAGCCGCTTGTCAACCAAGGTGAAAGCCTTGGCCCTCGCCTGATCAATTGATCATCAGCCCGGCGCCCACCAGGGTGCCGCCGTTTGAAACGGGTGCGCTGTCAGCAAAGAAAAAGCAAAAAGCCGTCTTAGGACGGCTTTTTTGTGGGCGTTTTTTTGTGGGCGTTTGACGGCTTATTGGGGCTGATCAGGAAGCAGGCAGGCCTCGGACACTTGCAAATTGTTGTCTTTGGCAAAGTTCATGAGGAAGTCCCAGGCCATGGGCTCATAGCCTCTTAAATCGGTGTGGACGACAACGCATTTGATACCACCCAAGGTTTGGGGAATGCACCATGGTGAGTAACTCAAGTGGCTGCCTGGTGTGGCGCCTCCAGGCCGAAATTGTCCCATCACGCCAGCCAAACGCTCAGCCCAATCACTGGGTCTGAATGTGCGGCCGTCCAAGGTCACTCCTTGAATCAGTACTTCTTTGGCGTTGTTGGAAACCATCGATCAGAGGTTAGGTAATTTGACGGGCAGACATCAGGGATCGCCTCAATGTTGCATTGCACAACTATTGTATCTTATATAAGACTTAAAGCTTTATTTCTGGCTCTAAAATCTCATCTCAGCGGCCCTCTTCGTTGGGCCGATTTCTTTTCAGAGGAGTTCTCAGCATGTCTGCTTTCATTGAAGCCACTTCGCCGCACACCATGAACACCTACGGCCGATTGCCCATCGCAATGAGCCATGGTCAAGGTTGCCGATTGTGGGATGTCAATGGCAAAGAATATTTGGACGCGCTAGGCGGCATTGCGGTGAACACCTTGGGCCACAACCATCCAGAGTTGGTCCCTGCCCTGCAGGATCAACTGAGCAAGATCATCCACAGTTGCAACTACTACCATGTGCCCAACCAAGAAAAGTTGGCGGCCAAACTGGTCGAGTTGTCTGGCATGACCAATGTCTTTTTTTGCTGCACAGGCTTAGAAGCCAATGAAGCCGCCATCAAGTTGGCACGCAAGTTTGGACACGACAAAGGCATCGAGAAACCCGAGATCGTGGTTTATGAAAAAGCCTTTCATGGTCGCAGCATTGCCACACTCAGTGCCACGGGCAACACCAAGATTCAACAAGGCTTTGGCCCCTTGGTTGAAGGCTTTATCCGTGTGCCAGTGAACAACATAGAAGCCTTGAAAAAAGCCACTGAAAACAACCCCAATGTGGTGGCTGTGTTCTTTGAAACCATTCAAGGCGAAGGCGGTGTCAATCCCATGCACATGGACTACCTGCGCGATGTGCGCGCACTGTGTGACGAAAAAGATTGGCTCATGATGATTGACGAAGTTCAATGCGGTATGGGTCGCACAGGCAAATGGTTTGCGCATCAATGGGCTGGCATCAAAGCCGACGTGATGCCACTGGCCAAAGGCTTGGGCTCTGGCATGCCCATCGCAGCCGTGGTAGCGGGCCCTAAAGCCGCCAACATTTTCCAACCTGGAAGTCATGGCACCACTTTCGGCGGCAATCCATTGGCCATGCGCGCCGGTGTTGAAACCATTCGCATCATGGAAAAAGACGGTTTGCTTGAGAACGCAGCACGTGTGGGCGCTCATCTCAAAGCGCGCCTTGAGCAAGGCTTGGCCGGTGTCAAAGGCGTTAAAGAAATTCGCGGCCAAGGCCTGATGTTGGGCATTGAACTCGACAAAGCTTGCGGCGCTTTGACACAACGCGCGGCAGATGCTGGATTGCTGATCAGCGTCACCGCAGACAGCGTCATTCGCATGGTGCCACCGCTCATCATGACGCAAGCCGAAGCAGATCAGGTCGCTGACATTTTGCTGCCCTTGGTCAAAACATTTCTAGCGGAGTAATTTCAATGGCCACGAATGCTCAGGCATTGCCACTTCGGCATTATTTGCAATTCACCGATCTCACCGCCGATGAGTACGCGCACCTGTTCAAGCGGGCTGCTTTCATCAAAGCCAAATTCAAAGCCTACGAAAAATACCAGCCACTGACCGACCGCACATTGGCCATGATTTTTGAGAAAGCATCCACGCGAACACGTGTGAGCTTTGAAGCCGGCATGTACCAACTGGGTGGATCTGTGGTTCACCTCACCACTGGTGACAGCCAACTGGGCCGTGCAGAGCCCATAGAGGACAGCGCGCGCGTGATCAGCCGCATGGTTGACCTGGTGATGATTCGCACGTATGGCCAAGACAAGATTGAAAACTTTGCAGCGCACTCACGCGTGCCAGTGATCAATGGCTTGACCAACGAATTCCACCCCTGCCAAATCTTGGCCGACATCTTCACCTACATTGAACACCGCGGATCCATCCAGGGTAAAACAGTCGCTTGGGTAGGCGATGGCAACAACATGGCCAACACTTGGCTGCAAGCGGCCGACTTGCTTGGCTTCAAAGTGAACCTCAGCACCCCCAGTGGTTATGAAGTCGACCCGTCGGTGGTCGGCGTCAGAAGCGCCGCCAGCACACAGTTCTTCAAAGATCCTATGCAAGCCTGCGAAGGTGCTGACTTGGTGACCACCGATGTCTGGACCAGCATGGGCTACGAAGCCGAAAACGAAGCGCGCAAAAAAGCCTTTGCCGACTGGTGTGTGGACGAAGACATGATGAAGATTGCCAAGCCAGATGCCTTGTTCATGCACTGCTTGCCTGCACACCGTGGCGAAGAAGTCAGTGCGGAAGTCATTGATGGCCCGCAATCCGTCGTGTGGGACGAAGCAGAAAATCGAATGCATGCGCAAAAAGCGCTGATGGAATTTTTGCTGTTGGGCCAAATTTAAGGCGCGTTGAATTTAGCGGCGAAGCTGCCTTGGCCAAGGCAGCTTCAAGGTCCCGCATAAAGCCAAGGCAAATCCATCAAGGACTCCCCCATCATGCGCATGGCCATGTTTCTACCCCAGCGCAATGGCCCTTGCATGTGAAAGATCTCACCGTTTCGAATCGATCTTTGTTGAACCCTGGCATTTCGAGTCCACCGGGCTTGCGCATACAACTGCCAGCGCTCGGCGACAGTTAATTCGCTTCTTGCCCAACATGAGGCCAATTGCGCTGCATCTTCAATGGCCATGCCTGCACCCTGCGCCAAAAACGGACGCATAGGATGCGCCGCATCACCCAACAAAGCAATTCGGCCTTTGGCCATTTCGTGAAAGCCCGCAACGGGCGGTCGATCGCACAAGGGCCACATGCGCCAAGCCGCCACAGTTTCCAAAATCTTTTTCAAATCGGCATGCGCAAAGCCCATGGCCAAGTCAAGATCTCGCTTGTTGGCTGCGTGATCCCAATCTTCAAGTGGCTCTGGCGAACTGGCCCGCACAATGACCACCAAGTTCAAAAATTCTCCACGCCTGACGGGATAAAGCACTGCGTGAACCTGAGGACCCACCCACACCGTGACATCTTGTGTTCGCAAACTTTCAGGCAAGGCTTGCATAGGCACAAGTGCACGGTAGGCTAACAATCCCGTGACACGAGGCGAGGTTTGGGGCACAACATATTGACGTGTGGCACTCCACAGCCCATCCGCCCCTACAACGGCCTCTGCCGTGACATGTTCAAAGCGCCCTTCGGGAAGGCCGCGGCAACTGACAGAGAGGTGGTCAGTCTCCTCGCGAATCAAATCGATTGGGGTGTTGAGACTTAATTGGCATGCGCCAGAACGAAGCACATGATTCAACAAGACTTGGTGCAAATCTGCCCGGTGTATGGTGAAGTATGGCGCACCATAAGTCTCAAGACTTCTTTGACCCAAACGCAGGACACCCAAGGAAGCGCCTGAATGGGTATCCCGCACATGCAAACGATGGGGTGAGAAAACAACTTCTTGCAAGGACTTTTCCAAACCCCACGCGAACAAGGTTCGCGTGACATTGGGCCCCATCTGAATACCCGCACCCACTTCACTGAAGACTTGGGCACGCTCGACCACGTGTGGCTGCGCACCTTGCTGCGCACAAGCCAACGCGGCCGCCATGCCACCGATACCGCCGCCCACAATGAGTATTGAATTTTTCACAAGGTCCATTTTGCAGTGAAGTTTTCAGCCCAACATGCGCGCCATCAAAAAAGCCCAAAAGATCGACATCTTTTGGGCTTTGGCTCTAAGCTGAAAAGCTTGGATTAAGCAGCAACACCTTTGGCCACTTCTGCGTACTCTTCGATCTTGTCGAAGTTCATGTACTTGTAGATCTGACTTCCGTCTTTGTTGATTTCAGTCATGCTGTCTTGGTACTCGGCCACAGTGGGAATGCGCCCCAGCTTGGAGCTGATGGCAGCCACTTCGGCAGAGCCCAAATAGACGTTGGTGTTTTTACCCAAACGGTTGGGGAAGTTACGAGTGGATGTAGAAACAACCGTCGCACCTTCGCGCACTTGAGCTTGGTTGCCCATGCACAAGGAGCAACCTGGCATTTCCGTGCGCGCACCAGCAGCACCGAACACACCGTAGTGGCCTTCTTTGGTCAATTCGGCGGCATCCATTTTGGTTGGGGGTGCAACCCACAACTTCACTGGAATGTCGCGACGACCTTCAAGCAGCTTGGAGGCTGCACGGAAGTGACCAATGTTGGTCATGCAAGAGCCAATGAACACTTCGTCAATCTTGGTACCCGCAACTTCTGACAACAACTTGGCATCATCAGGATCGTTAGGGCAGCACATGACGGGTTCTTTGAGCTGGTCCATGTCAATTTCAAGCACGTGTGCGTATTCGGCATTGGCATCGGCTTCGAGCAAGTTGGGGTTGGCCAACCAAGCTTCCACGGCCTTGATGCGACGCTCGAGTGCACGCTTGTCGTTGTAACCCTGTGCAATCATGTTCTTCATCAGAACAATGTTGGAGTTGAGATACTCTTTGACCGGCTCAGGATTGAGCTTGACGGTGCAACCAGCAGCAGAGCGCTCGGCAGAAGCATCTGACAATTCAAAGGCTTGCTCCACTTTCAAATCGGGCAGGCCTTCAATTTCCAAAATGCGACCAGAGAATTCATTGATCTTGCCGGACTTGGCAACGGTCAACAAGCCTGCTTTGATGGCGTAGTAAGGAATGGCGTGAACCAAGTCGCGCAAAGTGATGCCAGGCTGCATCTTGCCTTTGAAACGAACCAAGATGGACTCAGGCATGTCCAAAGGCATCACACCAGTGGCTGCACCGAAGGCTACCAAGCCAGAACCCGCTGGGAATGAAATACCAATGGGGAAGCGTGTGTGTGAGTCACCGCCGGTGCCCACTGTATCGGGCAACAACAAACGGTTCAACCAACTGTGAATCACACCATCACCTGGCTTCAGAGAAACGCCACCGCGATTGCTCATGAAAGCTGGCAATTCATGGTGCATCTTGACGTCAACAGGCTTTGGATAAGCTGCTGTGTGGCAGAAAGATTGCATGACCATGTCAGAGCTGAAGCCCAAGCAAGCCAAGTCTTTCAACTCGTCGCGTGTCATGGTACCTGTGGTGTCTTGTGAACCCACAGTGGTCATTTTGGGTTCGCAATACGTACCGGGGCGAACGCCCTGACCTTCTGGCAAACCGCAGGCACGGCCCACCATTTTCTGAGCCAAGGTGAAACCTGCTTTGGTCGAAGCTGGCACTTTGGGCAAGCGGAACAAAGTTGAAGTGGGAAGACCCAAGAACTCACGTGCCTTACCGGTCAATGAACGGCCAATGATCAAATTGATACGACCACCTGCACGGACTTCATCAAACAACATCTCGCTGCGAAGTTCAAATTCATTGAGCAAGGTTCCGTTTTTCATGATCTTGCCTTCGTAAGGCAAAACATCAATCACATCGCCCATTTCCAATTTGGAAACGTCAACTTCAATGGGCAATGCGCCAGAGTCTTCTTGTGTGTTGAAGAAAATGGGGGCAATTTTGCCGCCCAAAGTCACACCGCCAAAGCGCTTGTTAGGCACAAAAGGAATGTCTTCACCAAAGCCCCAGATGATGCTGTTGGTGGCAGATTTGCGTGAAGAACCCGTACCGACCACGTCACCCACGTAGGCTACCAAGTGACCTTTTTTCTTGAGTTCTTCAATGAACGCCATGGGGCCACGCTTGCCATCTTCTTCTGGTTTGAAAGCGGCATCAGGGCGTGTGTTTTTCAACATGGCCAAGTAGTGCAATGGAATGTCGGGGCGGCTCCATGCATCAGGCGCGGGAGACAAGTCGTCGGTGTTGGTTTCACCAGGCACCTTGAAAACTGTCACCGTGATTTTCTGCTCAACTTCAGGACGTGATGTGAACCATTCAGCATCGGCCCAGCTCTTGATCACAGCGCTGGCGTTGGCATTGCCGGCTTTGGATTTTTCTGCAACGTCATGGAAAAAGTCAAACATCAACAATGTTTTCTTCAAACCTTCTGCAGCTACAGCGCCCACTTCTTTGTCGTCGAGCAAATCGATCAAAGGCTTGACGTTGTAGCCACCCACCATGGTGCCCAACAACTCAGTCGCCTTGGCTTTGCTGATCAATGCAACATTCAGATCGCCGTGCGCAACTGCGGACAAGAAAGAAGCTTTCACTTTGGCGGCATCGTCAACACCGGGTGGCACGCGGTGTGTCAACAAATCCAACAAAAAGGCGTCTTCACCTTGTGGGGGGGATTTGATCAGATCGATCAACTCAGCTGTTTGCTTCGCATCCAAAGGCAGCGGTGGGATACCCAATGCAGCGCGTTCGGCAGCGTGTTCGCGATAGGCTTTCAACATTTTTTTCTCCTGTCTAACTAAATAAATTTACAAAGCAAAATTTTCAAACACAGTCCTTCAGCGCCGGACCGGTGTCGCAGTGTTGCTGACATCAATCAAGGCTGGCGGGGGATTGACTTTCATGTCGTTGGCGACGGCCACCTGGTCTGGGTGCGCACATTCATCCGCCAAACGACGTCCATTTTTCTGATCCATGAGCATGGATTTGTTGGCAAGCTGCAGCCACACTGCGCCTGCTTTTTCATCTTCCAAACGAATAGCACCTGTACTTGTGGTCACAGGTCGCATTCTGTATTTGTAGCCTTTGCCTTGCAAGTTGAAGTACCCAGGCGCATTGGCATCAGCTGTCATGCGAACAGTAGCGCCCAACTCGCAAGGCAGCTGCCCCACGTGCACGCGCTCTGCAATGCTGAGCTCTTGCGGCGCCAAGGCGGGTTCTGTGTCGGCAACAACTGCTTTCGAGGCTTCGTTCTTCTTCTGAGATTTGGCAGTGCTTGCTTGTACGGCAGGCTTGGCCTTGCCTTCTTTTTTACTTGCCACATTTGTCGCAATTGAGGACTGAGCTTGCGCCACGTGAGCGCCGAGCAGACAGCTCAAGATAAACAAGCTGATGATTTTCAAGCTGCGCATGCGGTCTCTCCAAAATAGGATTGAACTGACGCTGGCATGCGCCTTCCGGTTTGATAGGCACGCTCAAGCACTTGCCAAAAAAATCTGTAACTGGCGCGATCATGCAATTGACCTGCATGACTTACTGGCGCCCATTCAGCGCGTTGGGCCGCCGATATCAACTCTGCAGCTTGCTCAATTTCTTGTGCACTAGGGGCAAGGGCCTCGACCACAGGTCTGATTTGACTGGGGTGAATACTCCACATGCGTGTAAAGCCCAGCTCACGTGATGCTTTGGTGGCCGCCACTTTGATGGCATTCAGATCACTGAATTCAGTCACCACACAATGGGATGGCACTTTGCCGTTGGCATGGCATGCGCTGGCGATTTCCAATTTGGCGCGCAACACCAAGGGGTGTGTAAATTGGCCCTGAACGCCCATGCCGCTGGCGGGAATGGCGCCGCCATGGGCAGAAACAAAATCCATCAAACCAAAACTCAAAGATTGCACCCGAGGATGGGCTGCAATTTCAAACGCGCGGTGAACTGCAGCGGGGGACTCAATCAAAACATGCAATGGCAGATTCAACGCACCCACTTGGTTCAATGCACTGGCAGCCGTCTCAACATCTGCAACAGATTCCACCTTGGGGATCATCACATGTCGCAAACGGGAATGAACACGGCCTAAGATCAGGTCCACGTCGTCGAAAAACGAAGGATGATCGACAGGATGAACGCGGACAGCAAGCCTGGCTTCTGGCGCTGCGCCGCTTGCAATTTCTTTCACCAAATGGGCATGCTCAATTTCGCCGCCAACAGGCGCGCCATCTTCACAATCCAAGGTGACATCGAAGACGCAAGCACCGAACTCTTGCGTCATCTCTGCTTGCAGTTGCAAGCTTTTGCGCATCCGCACTTCGACACCGCTGTAATGGTCACAAACAGGCAAGACCATGCTTGCCGCTTGTGAGCCCAACAGAATGTCGCGCGGATGCTTCACAACAGTGACGTCTGATTAGACCAAGTGCGCCACGCCGGCTTGCTCGTCTGTCAGCTCTTTCAAAGTTTTGTCGATGCAAGATTGGCTGAACGCATCAATTTCCAAACCTTCCACCACTTTGTATTCACCGTTTTCGCATGTAACGGGGAAACCGAACATGACGTCTTTGGGAATGCCGTACCAACCTTGTGAAGGAATGCCCATGGTGACCCACTGGCCGTTGGTGCCTAAGGCCCAGTCGCGCATGTGATCGATGGCAGCATTGGCAGCAGAAGCAGCTGAAGACAAACCACGTGCTTCGATGATGGCTGCACCGCGCTTGCCCACTGTGGGCAAGAACACGTTGGCGTTCCACTCTTGATCGTTGATCATGGTCTTGACAGATTCGCCATTGATGGTGGCAAAGCGGTAGTCAGCGTACATGGTGGGCGAATGGTTGCCCCAAACGCACAGCTTTTGAATGTCGGCCACGGCTTTGCCGGTTTTGGCGGCGATTTGTGACGCAGCGCGGTTGTGGTCCAAACGCAGCATGGCTGTGAAGTTGCCAGGTTTGAGATCAGGGGCGCTCTTCATGGCGATATAGGCATTGGTGTTGGCAGGGTTGCCGACCACCAAAACTTTGACATTGCGTGATGCCACGGCGTTCAAGGCCTTGCCTTGGGCCGTGAAGATGGCGCCATTGATGGCGAGCAACTCAGCGCGCTCCATGCCAGGGCCGCGAGGACGTGAACCCACCAACAAGGCGTAGTCGGTGTCTTTGAAAGCAGTCATGGGGTCGGAATGGGCTTCCATGCCAGCCAGCAAGGGGAATGCGCAGTCTTCCAATTCCATCATGACACCCTTCAAAGCTTTTTGGGCTTTTTCGTCAGGGATTTCAAGCAATTGCAAGATCACAGGTTGATCTTTGCCCAACATCTCGCCGGAAGCGATGCGAAACAACAATGCGTATCCAATTTGACCAGCGGCTCCTGTGACGGCGACGCGAACGGGCTTTTTGCTCATGGTGTGAACTCCAGATAGTGATAAGAAAACGGACTTCGCCGACCCCATCTGTGCATTCACTGCCGACCGGGTCATCTGGGTCTTCCAGACAGGTACACAAATAAATCTGAGTACGGGCAAACAGCTTTCGAGTGTACCCGCGAAAACCCGCAAAAGTCAATTTGTCTTATGTCTTATATAAGATATCATTGCCCCACTTTTGTGCCCGCCCTTTTCAAGGGCCAATGACATGACATCCCAAGTTTTTTCTGTTGATTCCACCGGTTTACAAGACGCATCAGCAGCGCCAGCCTTCAGCCCTCTGTACCAGCAAATTAAGGGGCTGATTCTTCAAAGCCTGCAATCGGGCGAATGGAAGCCGGGCGAAGGAATACCCAGTGAAATGGACCTGGCGGCCCGCTACCGCGTCAGCCAAGGCACGGTTCGCAAAGCCATTGACGAATTGGCCAACGGCAATCTCTTGGTTCGCCGGCAAGGCAAAGGGACCTTTGTGGCCACCCACGCCGAGCAACAAGTCCAATACCGATTCCTCAAACTGTTGCCAGATGAGGGAGATCCCAAAAGCGAAGGTCCAGCGCAACGCAAAATCATCGACTGCAAGCGCCTAAGAGCCAATGCCGACATTGGGCGTGCGCTGGCATTGCGCACCGGCGACGCCGTCTTGCAAGTCAGACGTGTACTTTCGTTCGCGGGCGCACCAACCATCTTGGAAGACTTGTGGTTGCCCGGCAATCCCTTCAAAGGTCTCACAGCAGAACGCCTTAGCGATTACGACGGCCCCATGTATGCGCTGTTCGAGACCGAATTTGGTGTCCGCATGGTCCGCGCAGAAGAACGCATCAAAGCAGTGGTGCCGGATGCTGCGCAATGCAAGCTCCTCGAGATTAAATCTCACACACCCCTGTTAAGCGTGGAGCGCATCGCCTACACCTACAACGACACGCCGATGGAATTGCGTCGAGGCTTTTATGTCACCGACACCCATCATTACCATAACGAACTCAATTGACGCCTAGGCGACTTTTTTGAAGCAATGACATCTCGATGTGTAATTTCTTTCTGAAATCCTCATGTCAGTTTGTTGCGTTGCAATAGAATCCGCGAACACTGAATTTAAAAATGACAGTGCCGTTACCAAAGAGGAATAAAAAATGACCGAAACTGCCCGTCAAAGGCCTGAATTTCGCAACATCAACGCCATCAGCGATTTGCCAACCTATCGCCTGCCTGCGGCGGGTTGGGTGTCCATCCTGCACCGCGTCAGCGGCGCTTTGATGTTTTTGCTGATGCCCTTCATCATTTGGATGTTTGACAACTCGATCACATCTGAGTTTTCATTTGCCGCATTTGCGGCCGCCTTCAACGTCGGCATTGGTTTCATTCCAGGCTGGTTCATGAAATTGGTCGCTCTGGCCCTCATTTGGGCCTATTTGCACCACTTCATTGCGGGTGTTCGTCACCTCTACATGGACACTTTTCATGCGGTGACCAAAGAATTCGGCAAGTCTTCTGCCGTTGCCACACTGGTCTTAAGCCTCGGCCTCACCGTCGTCCTCGCTGCCAAGTTGTTTGGCCTTTACTAATTAGGAACAGAACTCATGTCAGTCAATTACGGTTCCAAACGCATCACAACAGGCGCTCGCTACGGTCTGCGCGACTGGTTGGCCCAACGCATTACGGCAGCGCTGATGGCCTCCTTCACCTTGGTGGTGTTGGCGCAAGTTATTTTCACAAGTGGCCCCATTGGCTACGAAGAGTGGTCGGGCATTTTTTCAGCCCAATGGATGAAGTTTTTAACTTTTGTCACCATCCTCTCTTTGCTCTATCACGCATGGGTTGGCATTCGTGACATTTGGATGGACTACATCAAACCCTTGGGTTTGCGTCTTTTCTTGCACGTTGCTTCATTGGCTTGGCTCATCGGTTGCGCTGGCTGGGCTGTTCAAGCCTTGTGGCGTCTTTGATGCCGTTCAGATCCGCTTAAAGACTGAACCCCATCCTTATTCAACAAGAATTCAAACACCATGACTTACACCAAAGACAAGATCGCCACGCGTAAATTTGACGTCGTGATCGTCGGCGCAGGCGGCTCCGGCATGCGCGCTTCATTGCAACTGGCACGTGCCGGTTTGAACGTTGCTGTTCTCTCCAAAGTATTCCCCACACGCTCACACACTGTGGCCGCGCAAGGTGGTATTGGCGCTTCATTGGGCAACATGTCCGATGACAACTGGCACTATCACTTCTACGACACCATCAAGGGTTCTGACTGGCTGGGCGACCAAGACGCCATCGAATTCATGTGCCGTGAAGCACCCAAGGTGGTGTACGACCTTGAACACATGGGCATGCCTTTTGACCGCAACCCAGACGGCACCATTTACCAACGTCCTTTTGGCGGCCACACCGCCAACTATGGCGAAAAGCCTGTTCAGCGTGCTTGCGCTGCGGCCGACCGTACCGGCCACGCCATGTTGCACACCTTGTACCAACAAAACGTCAAAGCCAAAACCAGCTTCTTCGTGGAGTGGATGGCCCTTGACTTGATCCGCGACGCCGAAGGCGATGTGGTGGGCGTCACTGCCCTCGAAATGGAAACAGGCGACTTGCACATCTTGCATGCCA
>CANGCI010000012.1 GCA_947451995.1 Comamonadaceae bacterium
GCCAATGCTTTTGAGCAAGCGCGGTGCTTCATCGGCATGAATGGTGATGCCTTCAAAGTCATGGTACGCCATCATGTCGTGGAGTTGCGCGGTGTAAAAATTGGTTTGTTGCAAACCGTCTTTCAAACAGGCCACCGACACACCTGCGGTGGTGTGGGTGTGCATGACGCAATGGGCACCGGGCAAGCTGTCGTGGATGGCCGCATGCACCGTAAAGCCGGCAGGATTGACGGGGTAGGGCGAACCATCCAAAGCTTTGCCCTTGAGGTCAATCTTGACCAAGTTGCTGGCGGTGACTTCGCTGTAGTGCAAACCAAACGGATTGATCAGGAAATGTTTTTCGGCACCACTCACTTCTTGCGGCAAGCGCAAGGTGATGTGGTTGTAAATCATCTCAGTCCAGCCCAAGAAAGCAAAGACTCGGTAACACGCCGCCAATTGCACACGCGCTTCCCACTCTTTGGGATGCACCTCATGCTGCAAAGAGCGAACCGTCGGCAGTTGATGCGTCAGCATGATCAATACACCTGGCCGGACGCGGGCAACTCAATGCCTGCATTGGGTTTGAATTTTTTCGCCAGGGCGGCTGTTTGGCGCACCAAGATTTGCGTGTCCAAACCCACGGCCACAAACAAAGCACCCAGCGCCAAGTAGTGTTTCGCTTGTGCTTCATCGGATGTCAAGATGCCTGGCGCTTTGCCTGCTTTCAAAATGCGTGCAATCGCATCTTCAATGGCCGCTTGCACTTCTGGGTGATTGGGATCACCCACGTGACCCAAAGAAGCAGACAAATCGGCGGGGCCAATGAAGACACCATCGACGCCAGGTGTGTTGGCAATGGCGTCCAAGTTTTTCAAAGCTTCACGTGTTTCGGCCTGCACCAACAAGCACACTTGTTCATTGGCTTCTTTGGTGTAGTTGGGAAACATGCCCCAACGCGACGCACGTGCGCCACCCATGCCACGCACGCCGCCCTTGCCATCGTTTTGTGGATAGCGCATGGCTTGCACCAACTGCGCGGCTTGCTCGGGTGTGTCCACCATGGGAATCAGCAGCGTTTCGGCACCCAAATCCAAATACTGTTTGATCAAAGCAGTGTCGCCCACAGGCACGCGCGCCACGGCGTTGTTCACAGGGTAGGCCGCAATGGTTTGAAGCTGTTGCTGAATGCTTTGCAAATTGTTGGGTGCGTGTTCGCCATCGATCAGCAACCAATCGAAGCCAGCCATCGCGCACATTTCGGCGCTGTAACTGCTGGCCATGCCCATCCACAAACCAATTTGCGCTTGCTTGTCTGCGAGGGCTTTTTTGAAACGATTGACAGGAGTTTTCATGGGGCTTCTTTCAGTTGAATTTAAATTGCAGTCGGCCTAAGGGACCGTAGTCTGCGTCGAACACATCACCCGCTTTCGCGGGCACCGGTTTGGTAAAGGAGCCGGCCAACACAATCTGGCCTGCTTTTAAATGCTCACCCCAGGGTGCCAACTTATTGGCCAACCATGCAATGCCCACTGCAGGGTGGCCTTGGACGCCGGCTGCCAAACCTGTTTCTTCGACAACCCCATTCAGTTTGAGAATGGCGCCGCACCATGGCAAGTTGGTGGTGAGAGGATCGACTTTTTCAGCGCCCACCACAATGCCGGCATTGGCTGCGTTGTCACTGATGGTGTCAAACACTTTGCGCATCACCTTGGTGTGACGGTCAAATTGCTCGATGCGTGAATCAATGATTTCGATGGCAGGTGTGACGTACTCGGTGGCCGCCAACACCTCATCAACAGTGACGTTGGGGCCTTGCAAATCTTTTTTCAAGACAAAGGCCAACTCCACTTCCACACGCGGCACTACAAAGTCGGTGTAGGCAATGTCTAGCGTTTGACCGGGTGTGCAGGTGTACAGCATGTTGTCGAGCAGCGTGCCGTAATCGGGCTCGTCAATTTGGCTCGCCTGCTGCATGGCGCGCGAGGTGAGGCCAATTTTGTGACCAATCACTTGACGGCCTTGGGCCAATTGCAAAGCCACCCATGCGCGGCTCACACGGTAACCGTCTTCAATGGTCATGCCGGGAAAGCGTTTGGAAAAGTGCTCAACTTGCTGGCGCGTGGTTTGCGCTTCCTGCAATTCGGCAGCCAGTTCTGCAATGCGTTGGGAATCAAACATGCGTTTCTTTCAAAGGGCCGCAAACAAAGGATGGATGTTGCTGTGCTTGTTGTCAAACACTTCGGGACCCACATCAATTTGCAGGGTGATGCCGATGTGGCGTTTGGCAAAGAGATCGGCAAAGTGTTTTTGGGTGACCTCGACCAAGGTGTCGCCTGCACGCTTTTGCGTGGCCTCACTGCGCCCCTTGCCCATGCGCACATTCAAATACACAAACGCATAATCTTCCGAGCCGCCCTGCGGGTTGTTGTCAAACTGCGCGGCCTTGCGGCCTGCTGTACCACCATCGGCTACGGCATAGTGCGGCGCAGGATAGGCCAACACGCGCGTACCGCCAGTGGGAAACACTTGCTTGCCAGCTTCGTCCACCACCGTCAGCATGGCATCGGCCAAATCACGGCACAAGACTTTCATGTTGGTTTCTGCGTCCAACTGGCCTGTATAAAGAATCACCAAATGCGGCATGTGACAACTTTCGAAATGAATTACAAACGGCTGGCCCCTGCGGCATAAACAGCAGAGGGATCTTTCAAGGTTTTGAGGTTCAGGCTGGTGACCGCATGCCCTGCTTCGTCCAAGACATCGGTCACAGGAAACACCACGTTGATTTGTCCAGTACCCGAACTGGGAAAGTAAGGCGTGACCACTTCCGCTTTGCCTTGGTATTGATCCCAGCCCAACAAACCCAGCAACATGGCGGTGTCGTGCATGAAACCTTCACCATGGCCTTTAGCGGCGTACTCGGGCAGCATGGCGCAGAAAGTTTTCCAATCGCCGCGCTGCCACATCTCAACCACGCCGTGGTCTAACTGCTCTAAAAAGGGACTCCACATTTTGTTGGCGTACTCGGGTGCCAAACCATTTTGTGCAAAACGGTGCGACAAAGAGCCGCTGGCAAAGAAGGCCACCTTGCCGTCGTATTGTTGCTCTACGGCACGGCGCATGGCCCAACCCAATTGGGCGCTTTCGGCCAAGGAGTGCACCATGCAGAGCGCCGACACCGAAATCACTTTGTAGTGGCGGTCGGTGTTCATGTAGCGCATAGGCACCAGCGTGCCGTATTCCAAAGCCAAGCTGGTGTGCTCATGCGCCAGAGTGGTCACGCCCGCTTCATTGCAGGCCTTGGCCAAGATATGGCCCAGCGCTGGATTGCCATCGTACTCATACGGCATGTTGCTGATGAAGTGCGGTAACTCGTTGCTGGTGTAGTTGCCTTTGAAATGCGCGGCATTGTTCAGGTGGTACGCCGAGTTCACCAACCAGTGCGTGTCAAACACCACAATGGTGTCGACACCCAACGCACGGCAACGCCGGTCAATTTCGTGATGTCCGTCAATGGCGGCTTGTCGTGTGCCTTTTTGCGGACCGTCCAACTCGCTCAAATACATGGACGGCACGTGCGTGATTTTGGCAGCGAGTGAGACTTGTCCCATATTCAGACTCCCCAGTGTGGAATGTGGTGCGAGCCCATCGACACCGCCACGTTTTTAGGTTCGCAAAAAACTTCATAACTCCAGGTGCCGCCTTCGCGGCCCGTGCCGCTGGCCTTGGTGCCTCCAAAGGGTTGACGCAAGTCGCGCACGTTTTGGCTGTTCACAAAACACATGCCAGCCTCTACCGCAGCCGCTACGCGGTGTGCGCGGCCAATGTTTTCGGTCCACACATAACTGGACAAGCCGTATTGAATGTCGTTGGCCAATTCAATGGCGTGCGCTTCGTCGCGGAAGGGAATGATGCAAGCCACAGGGCCAAAGATTTCGTCTTGCGCAATCTTCATGCGGTTGTCGACATCGGCAAACACGGTGGGCCACACAAAGTTACCGTTCTTCACGCGGTCTGGTAAATCCGCCGCATAGGAGGGCTTGTCCAAACCACCACACAACAGCGTGGCGCCTTCTTTGGGACCCAACTCAATGTAGCTTTTGACTTTGGCCAAATGCGCTTGGCTGATCATGGGACCTACGATGGTGTTCTCGTCCAAGGGATCGCCCACTGAAATGCGCTTGGCGCGTTCTGTGAACTTTTGCACAAAGTCGGCATAGATGCTTTGCTGTACCAAGATGCGACTGCCCGCTGTGCAACGTTCGCCGTTGTTGCTGAAAATCATGAACACGGCCGCATCCAAGGCGCGCGGTAAATCGGCGTCTTCAAAAATCACGAAAGGTGATTTGCCGCCCAGTTCCATGCTGAACTTTTTGAGACCCGCACTTTGCACAATGCGATTGCCTGTGGCGGTGGAGCCTGTGAACGAAATGGCGCGCACATCGGGGTGAGACACCAAGGGCTCGCCGGCATCACGGCCATAACCGTGCACCAAATTCAACACGCCGGGTGGCACGCCCGCTTCCAAAGCCAGCTCACCTAAACGTGCGGCCGACATGGGCGACAACTCGCTCATCTTCAACACGGCGGTGTTGCCAAAGGCCAAGCAAGGCGCCACTTTCCAAGTAGCAGTCATGAAGGGCACATTCCAAGGACTGATCAACGCGCAAACACCGACGGGGTGAAACAAGGTGTAGTTCAAATGGGTGGGCGTGGGATAGGTGTGGCCATCCACGCGTGTGCACATTTCGGCAAAGTAAGAAAAATTATCAGCAGCGCGCGGCACCAGTTGCTTGCCCGTTTGCGAAATGGTTTGACCGCAATCGCGCGTTTCTGTTTCTGCAATCTGGGGGACGTGCTTGGTGATCAGTTCGCCCAACTTGCGCATGATCTTGGCGCGCTCTGTGGCGGGTGTGCCGGCCCATTTCGGAAAAGCTGCTTTGGCCGAAGCCACAGCTTGGTTCACTTCATCGGTACCGCCCGAAGACACTTCGGCCAACACTTCTTGTGTGGCGGGGTCCCGTGTTTCAAAAGTTTGCGAGCTGGCAACGGCTTTACCGTCAATCAAATGGTCAATGCGCATTTCTTAGTTCCTCTGTTCATGTCTTCGCTGGCAGATGAATCACTCACCCAAGGTGTTGATCAAATCGCCCACACCTTCAATGCTGGTGACGATCACATCGCCCACATTGCAATTCACCACACCATCGGGTGTGCCCGTCAAAATCAAATCGCCGGGTTGCAGCGTCATGAAGGCACTGAAGTACTCGATCAAAGTCGGCACATCAAAAATCATGTCGCGCGTGTGGCCACTTTGCGTCACCTTGCCGTTCACCGTGGTTTGCAAACTTAAATTTTGAGGGCTGCCGTACTTGTCGTGAATGTCTTTGGCGTCCACCAACCAGGGGCCAATAGGCGTGCAGGTGTCTCGGTTCTTCACGCGGAAATTGGGGCGATACCAATTTTCCAAATAATCACGAATGGCGTAATCGTTGGCCACGGTGTAGCCGCCCACATACTCGTAGGCATTTTCTTTTTTCACGTTCTTGGCCGTGCGGCCAATGACCACGGCCAACTCGCATTCGTAGTGCATGTGGGTTGCGTCTTGCGGCCTGCGCGTGAAGGCTTTGTGACCGATCAAGGAGGCCTCGCCTTTCACAAACACCAAAGGTTCTTCCGGCGCTTTGAACGCCAACTCTTTGGCGTGATCTGCGTAGTTCAAACCCAATGCCAAAATGGTTCGGGCCTGAGGCACAGGCGCCAAAGGCGGCAACCACACCACCTCGTCAAATTTCAAGCGTTTGCCAGCCCAAGGGCTGCGCGTGAGCAACAACTCACCATCCGACTCCACCGCTTCGTGAACGGCGCCAGCCCATGCAATGCGTGCGTGCTTCATGCGGCACCTCCCACGAATGTGTTGACCAAGGTGTCAAAACCATCGGCCGATATTTCCACCACATCACCCACCTTGGCGCGAGGGCGTTTGCCATCGGGCAAGCAGTCGCTGCCGAGCAACAACACATCGCCCTCTTGAAAGGTCATGAACTCAGCAATGTCTGTCAGCAAAGTTTGTGATTTGCGCACAGTGTCTGCATAGTTCACACGCTGTACCTCTTTGCCATTCACCTTGACGGTGAGTACCACCGCGTCGGTCTTGACTTTGGAAATGTCCAGCGCTTTGGCGCCAACACCCATGAAACCATCGACGCATTTGAACTTCACAGGTGGTCTGTAATAGCTCTCGTGCGGAATGGACACATCGTTCACCAACACACAAGCCACGGGCTTGGCATCTGCGCCGAACACCCAAGCCAAGTTGGCACCAATGTCCACATCGGCCAGCGCTGAAGGAATTGCGATGCTGCCTCCAGACGCTGTGAACGTGTTGGCAGTTTTGATGAACAGCACAGGTGCTTTGGGCGCGCCTTTGTGCGGCGCTTCAGGCATTTGCGGCGCTCTTAAATTCCATTCTTGCTGAAAATTCAACAGGGCGCCGTACACGGTGCCTTGCGGCCAATAGCGTTCATCGCTGTTTACGCTGGGATTCATCTTGCTCATTCCATTTCTTCAATCGCCTCGTCCATTGGAGACGTCTCCAACTGAATCACGGCATCTAACAACTGATACAACTGCACCAATTTTTGTTTGCCCAGTTCGCTTTCCATCCAGGCGTAATGCGCCTCAATGGCTTCCGATAATTTGGCCACCTTGGACAATCCCAATGGGGTGGCCCGAACCACTGTGCGCCGCGCATCTTGCGAACAACGGCTGCGCGCAATCAAACCATCGCGCTCCATGCGCGTCAGCACGCCCGTCAAACTGGGGCCAAGCAAAAACGCTTCGCGTGCTACACGCCCCGTCTCCACACCTTCAGCGACATCCTTGCTGTTGGCATGCTCACCCAGCACCCGCAGCACGCGCCACTGCTGATCGGACAGCCCATGTTCGCGGAGGCTAGGACGCGTGTGCGTCATCACCGCCTCGCGCGCTTGCAGCAGCAGGCGAGGCAAATTTCGGTGAACAAAAGCTTGTTGTTTCATGGCGCTTGAATTTATTTAACATGTTAAATGAATTTTCAAACAGCGCAAAATCGGGTTAACCCGCACCTTGGCTCAAAATAGCCTGATGGGCTTGTCTCATGAGCCACTGCAAAGGGAATAATTGCGCCATGCACACCTCATTTTTTGATGCCCACGCCATCCGATTGGTTCAAGCGCCCATGGCTGGATCACAAAACCATGCCTTGGCGGCGGCCGTCTTCAAAGCGGGTGGTTTGGGCAGCATTCCCGCAGCCATGCTCAATGCCGAGCAACTGCACAAAGAGCTGAGCGCATTTCAAGTGGCGATCTCAACCGACGCGCAGTCGCATCCGACTTGGGGCCCCCTGCTCCCTCTTAACGTCAATTTCTTTTGCCACACACCGCCGCCTGCGCAGTCTGAAAAAGAGTCCGCTTGGCGCCTGAAGCTCCGCACGGTCTATCAAGCGCAGGGTATCGAACTTCAATCAGTGGGCTCTGGGCCCGGCCGAGCGCCCTTCAGCGAAGAAAGCCTCGCGCTGATGGGCCAATTCAAACCAGCGGTGGTCAGCTTTCACTTTGGTTTGCCCAAGCCCGAGTGGGTGCAACAACTGAAGGCGTGGGGCATTCAAATTTGGTCCTCCGCCACCACCGTCCAAGAAGCCCAATGGCTTGAACACCACGGCGCCGACGCCGTCATTGCGCAGGGCCTGGAAGCCGGTGGTCACCGCGGCATGTTTCTCACGGAAGATCTCAGCACCCAAGTGGGCACCTTGTCTTTATTACCTCAAATCGCCAAAGCGGTGAAGCTGCCTGTGATTGCAGCGGGAGGCATTTCCAGTGCAGCAGCCGTGAAAGCGGCGCAAAGCCTGGGTGCCAGTGCGGTCCAAGTGGGTACCGCGTTTTTGACCAGCCACGAAGCCACCACCAGCGCCCTCCATCGACAAGCTTTGATGTCAGAACGCGCACGTCATACGGCTTTGACCAACTTGTTCAGTGGCCGACCCGCGCGCGGCATTGTGAACAAGTTCATGCAAGACTGGGGTCCCCTCAACCCAGACGTCCCCGATTTCCCCTTGGCCACGGCGGCGGTCGCCCCCTTGCGCGCAGCCGCTGAAGCGCAGGGGTCTGGCGACTATTCCCCTTTGTGGTCAGGTCAAAACGCGTCCGATTGCGAAGCCTTGCCTGCTGCCGAGATTGCCCACAAACTCTTGCAAGCTTGGTCCTGATGAAGTTCATTGCGCGTTTGTTCACGTCGGAGTGTTAGGCTCAACCCATGGCCAAAGACAAAACCATTTTCACCTGCACCGATTGCGGTGGCACCACCCCACGCTGGCTGGGCAAGTGCCCCGCGTGCGGCGCTTGGAACACCCTGATTGAAAGTACCGTCGACGCTGGTGGCAACGCCAAAAACCGGTACACAAGCCAATTCCAAGCCTTGGCCAAAACGTCCGAGCTCACCAAGCTGGGCGACATTGAAGCCACAGACGTCGACCGCAGCCCCACCGGCATCGAAGAGCTCGACCGCGCTTTGGGCGGCGGCGTGGTGGAGGGCGGCGTCGTCTTGATTGGCGGCGATCCCGGCATCGGCAAATCCACCTTGTTACTGCAAGCGCTCGATGCCTTGCAACGCAAGGGCATGAACACTTTGTATGTGACGGGCGAAGAAAGTGGCGCCCAAGTGGCCCTGCGTTCCAGACGTCTAGGTCTGGACCACAGCCAGGTCCAGGTATTGGCAGAAATTCAACTGGAAAAAATCCTGGCCACTTTGCAAAGCGAGCGGCCCCACATTGCAGTCATCGACTCCATTCAAACGGTTTATTCCGACCAACTCACTTCGGCCCCAGGCTCGGTGGCACAAGTCCGGGAATGTGCCGCGCATCTCACGCGCGCAGCCAAAGCCACCGGCACCGCCATTGTGTTGGTGGGCCACGTCACCAAAGAAGGCGCGCTGGCCGGACCCCGTGTTTTGGAGCACATGGTCGACACCGTCTTGTATTTTGAAGGCGACACGCACAGCAGCTTCCGCCTCATTCGGGCCATCAAAAATCGCTTTGGCGCCGTCAACGAAATTGGCGTTTTTGCCATGACCGAAAAAGGCCTGAAGGGCGTTTCCAACCCCAGCGCCATCTTTTTGTCGCAACATTCAGAGCCCGTGGCGGGCAGTTGCGTCATGGTCACTTTGGAAGGCACCCGACCTTTGCTGGTCGAAATTCAAGCCCTGGTTGACAGCGGCGGACCCAGTCCGCGAAGGCTGTCGGTGGGCCTTGAAAGAGACCGCTTGGCCATGCTCTTGGCGGTCTTGCACCGGCACGCTGGCGTGGCCTGCATGGACCAAGACGTGTTCGTCAATGCGGTAGGCGGCGTTCGCATCAGCGAGCCTGCAGCAGACTTGGCAGTGATGTTAGCGATTACTTCATCACTTCGTGGCAAGCCTTTGCCCAAGGGCTTTATCGCCTTTGGCGAGGTCGGCCTGGCCGGTGAAGTACGGCCGGCGCCTCGGGGCCAAGAGCGCCTCAAAGAGGCTGCCAAGTTGGGCTTTACCGTGGCCGTGGTGCCCAAAGCCAATGCACCCAAAAAGAACGACAAGAACTTTGAAGGCCTCACCATTTATCCGGTTGACCGCATTGAAGACGCCATGAACTGTGTCCGTGGACTTTAAGATCGAAGCATGAACATTTCCAAAATTCTCGTCCCCATCGGGGTCATCGCTTTTGTTGCTGGCGCCTGGGTCCAATACCAATGGGCTGGCGTGGCCATCGCCACTGGCGCCGTGGTCATGTGGATCTTGCTCCACTTCACCCGCATGGTCACGGTCATGAGTCGTGCGGCCAATCGGCCCGTAGGTCATGTGGCCAGTGCCGTCATGCTCAATGTCAAATTGCAAAAAGGCGTGAACCTGATGCATGTGATTGCTTTGACCAAATCTTTGGGCGAGCGACTTTCTGAAGAAAACGCCCAACCCGAACTGTTCAAATGGACAGACTCGGGCGACTCCTTTGTCATCTGCACCTTCAAAGACGGCAAATTAAAGTCTTGGGAAATGACGCGCCCCGCCCAAGAAGATGCTGAAGAGAACATCGCAACCACGCCCATCACCCCGGCGGCAAGCTAATCAGGGCGGCCATTCAAAATAAGACCATAAGCCTCGTAAAATGAGGCTTTTGCGAACCTGGCAACAAAGGACAAACAATGAGCACCGCAACCCCCTCAATGGAAGACCGTGACGGCAAAATCTGGATGGACGGCAAGATGGTCGAGTGGCGCGACGCCAAGATCCACGTTTTGACCCACACGCTGCACTATGGCTGCGGTGCCTTCGAAGGCGTCCGCGCCTACAAAACGGTCAATGGCACCGCCATTTTCCGTTTGCAAGAGCACACCGACCGCCTCTTCAACAGCGCCAAAATTTTGCGCATGAAGTTGCCCTTCACCAAAGAAGAAGTGAATGAAGCGCAAAAAGCGGTGGTTCGCGAGAACCATTTAGAAAGCGGCTACATCCGTCCTTTGACTTGGATTGGCTCGCAAAAGTTGGGCGTCAGCCCTAAAGGCAACACCATTCACCTGATGGTGGCGGCATGGACTTGGGGCGCTTACCTGGGCGAAGAAGGCATGAAGCGCGGCATTCGCGTCAAAACTTCCAGCTTCACACGCCACCACGTGAACATCACCATGACGCAGGCCAAAGCGGTCAGCAACTACACCAACTCCATTTTGGCCAACATGGAAGCCACCGATGAGGGTTACGACGAAGCTTTGTTGCTCGACACTTCTGGTTTTGTGTCAGAAGGCGCAGGCGAAAACTTATTCGTCATCAAAGACGGTGTGATCTACACGCCCGACTTGTCTGCCGGTGCATTGAACGGCATCACACGCAACACCGTGTTCCACATCGCCAAAGATTTGGGCCTCGAGATTGTGCAAAAGCGCATCACACGCGATGAAGTTTATATCTGCGACGAAGCATTCTTCACCGGTACAGCCGCTGAAGTCACACCCATTCGCGAACTCGATCGCATTGAAATTGGCGCTGGCAGCCGTGGCCCCATCACTGAAAAAATCCAGACGGCATTCTTTGACATCGTGAATGGCAAGAACCCCAAATACGCACACTGGTTGACTGCGGTTTAATTCTCAAAAAGAAACAGATCATGAGCCAAGCTGTTGAACTTCTGGCCAAAGACTTGAACCCACAAGGTGGTGTCTTTTGCCCCAGCCCCAAAGCTGACATGAAAATTTGGAACACCCATCCCAAGGTTTACTTGGACGTGGCCCGCGAAGGCCATGCCAAGTGCCCCTATTGCGGTACGGTGTACCAACTCAAAGCAGGCGAAACAGTCGGCCACGGCCACTGAACTTCATCTGGTGACCATGGCGGTGCCTACGCTGACCATTGCGGTCCTGACCAAAAACGAAGCGCACCGCATCGAAGCCTGTTTGACCAGCGCTGCGTTTGCGGACCAAGTGCTGGTGGTTGACAGTGGCAGCACCGACAACACGGTGGCCTTGTCCCGCCAAGCGGGTGCCGAAGTCTTTGAATACCCCGATTGGCAAGGCTTTGCCGTGCAGCGCAATCGCCTCATTGCACATGCCAAGTGCGATTACATTTTTTTCTTGGACGCCGACGAACTCATCACGCCGGCCTTCCAAAAAGAACTCCAAGCCATCGTGCAATCCAACGCACAAGCCGTCTGGCAAATTCAATGGCGCATGGTGGCCTACGGGCATGAGTTGACATATTACATTTCGCGCTCCAAAGTCGAGCGCTTGTTCCGACGCGACATGCTCAAGGAATATGTCGGTGCAGTGCACGAGCAAGCCATCTTGCACAACGAAAACCCTGCAAACCCTGCGCCCCGCAAAGTCATCGACGCCAAGTTGCTGCACCATTCGCGCGAAACCGTTCGCGGCAGTTTGGAAAAACTCACGCAGTACGTCATGCTGGGCGCCAGCAAACGTGCACAAGCGGGCAAGCGCGGCGGCGTGCTGCGCGGTCTGGCTTCTGGCCTGTCGATGTTTGTGCGCTTGTATGTTTTCCGCTTGGGATTTCTGTGCGGCGGCGCTGGCTTTTTGTATTGTTTGTTCGTGGCCTTGGAAGCATTCTTTCGCTACGCAGCCTTGCACTACGACAAAGACCACCTCACCAACAACGTAGGCCGCGCTTAATTCAGCACACCCTAGAGCGCTTGAATGGGTATTTCAAGCTGCACGAAAGCAAGCCTTCAAAGCTTGGGCAAACGGACCACAAAACTAGCGCCGCCCCCTGCGCGGTCTTCACAGGTCACCTGACCGTGGTGACGCTCTGCAATTGACTTCACCAAAGACAAGCCCAAGCCCACACTGCCGGCTTTTTCGCTGGCACCAGGCAGGCGAAAGAAAGGTTCAAAAATTTTCTGGCGAAAGGCAAGCGGCACACCCGGCCCGCGATCGCTCACCGTCAAGACCACTTCGTGGTCGGTCACAGCAGCCATCACCTGCACATCTTCAGGGCCGTTGATGGCACCGTAGCGGCCGGCGTTCTCGAGCAAATTGCGAATGAGGCGTCGCATCAACTTCACCACCCCGTGCATCTCGAGCGACTGCACACCCGTTTGAACCTCCAGCACCGCGCCCACACGCGCGCACTCTTCTGCACACAAGCCCATCAAGTCCACCGTTTCAACCGTGCCTAAATCGGCTTCTTGCGCATCCAAACGACTGGCCAGCAATATCTCGTCAATCAGCTGATCAAGCTCAGCAATGTTGCGCGCGATTTCTTGTTTGGCGACGTTGCTGTTGTCGGCGCCCAAGAACTCCAAACCCATGCGGATGCGCGTCAATGGCGAGCGAAGTTCATGCGAGGCGTTGGCCAACAAAGATTTTTGGGAGTTCAACAAACTTTGCTGCGAACTCATCAAGTGCTGAATGCGTTCGGCTGCTGCATTGAAACGCTTGGACAAATCGGCCACTTCGTCTTGGCCCTGCTCAGGCATGCGCACCGTCAAGTCGCCCTCACCCCAACGCTGAACACCCTGCTGCAAGGACTCCAAACGTTGCGTCAACTTGCGCACAATGGGGTACACGCCGATGGCCACCGCCAAACCGACCAACACCAACATCCAGACAAAACCATAAGGCGGCCGCGCCCACCAAGGCGACAGATCACGAGGGCCGTTGCCCATGCCGCGATTGAACCCACCCGGCCCCATGCCCATGGCCCCGCCACCGTCTGCACCGAGGCCTGGCGCTTGACCCGCAGCAGGCGGGCGACGTGGCAGCAACAAATTCAAGGTTTGGCCATCGGGCAAGGTCACCTCAAAATTCACGCCCACGCCACGTTGCAATTGACCAGGTACCGCCGTGATCAATTCGCCTTTGTCATTGCGCACTTGCAACTCGCGCACACCTTGTGGTCCGTTGTGGGCCACGTGCTCAACCGACAGGCTCCAAGCCCAACCCACCACCAACATCAACACGGCCACACCCAGCACCACGGCCAACCATATCCGCAAGTACAAATGTTTTGAGATGGCGGTGATCCAATTCATGCGCGGCTCACTTTTGTTGCTTGGCAAAAACGTAACCAACGCCGCGCACCGTCAAAATTCGTTCGGGGGCTTTGTGATCTTCTTCAATGGCCATGCGGATGCGGCCCATGTGAACATCAATCGAGCGGTCAAAGGCTTCTAGCTCTCGGCCTCGCACTGCTTCCATGATTTGATCGCGGGTGAGCACGCGGCCAGCGCGCTCCGCCATGGCCACCAACAAATCGAATTGATAAGACGTGAGATCGCACGGCTGTCCCTTCACACTGACACTGCGTGCATCGCGGTCAATTTCCAAACTGCCAAATTGCATGCGCGTGTGATGACTGGAGCCAGCATCGGTTTTGCGACGCAAAATAGCGCGAATGCGCGCCAACAGTTCTCGGGGCTCAAAGGGTTTAGGCAAGTAATCGTCAGCACCCAGTTCCAAGCCAATGATGCGGTCCATGGGATCGCCTTTGGCGGTGAGCATGAGCACAGGTGTTTGCGCATGCGCGCCACTGAGGCCGCGAATTTTTTGACAGACTTGCAAGCCATCCATGTCGGGCAGCATCAGGTCCAAGATGACCAAATCAGGGGACGTCGTTTGCACTGCCGCCAAGCCATGGGCACCGTCTGCTGCATGTGCAAAACCAAAACCTGACTGACGCAGGTAATCTCCCACCATCTTGGCCAGGCGTTCATCGTCTTCAATCATCAACAGTTGCGGCGTCATAGTCTCAGTCAAGCTTGCTTACACAGCCATGATGCACCTGCCAAAGCCCGATTGCGTCGGCATCTGTTGAATGCCTCGTAAAGTTAGGTAAATCAATCTTGGGCGCTTGGCTGGTAGTGCCACGCCAACCCCACCAGAACCAATACCGGCAAACCCAACCAAGCGGTGGCTGTGAAGAAATCTGCATAGCCATGTGCATTCACATAATCGCCCGAAAAGCCTGCAATGAATTTGGGCAAGAGCAACATCATGGAGCTGAGCAAGGCGTATTGCGTGGCCGAATATTGCACGTTGGTCAGTGAAGACAAGTACGCAATGAATGCGGCAGAAGCAATGCCGCTGGCCAAATTGTCTGCGGACACGACGGCAATCAAGGCGTTCACATCATGGCCGTAGCCACTGAGCCATGCAAACAACAAGTTGCTTAGCGCACTCAGCACCGCACCCAGCATCAAGATGCGCATCACGCCCCAGCGCAGCGCCATCACGCCGCCAATGAAGGCGCCCAACAAGGTCATGAGCACGCCATAGACTTTGGTTACGGTGGCCACTTCGGCTTTGGTGTAACCCATGTCCACATAAAAAGGATTCGCCATGATGCCCATCACCACATCGCTGATGCGGTAGACCGCAATCAAACTCAAAATCAACACGGCCTGCCATTTGTAGCGTTTCAGAAAGTCTGCAAAGGGCGCAATCAAAGCGCCTTGCAACCATTCTTTGACATTTCTAGCGGGCGGTAACTCGGCCGGTACGGGCTCCTTGGACAACAATACCGTGATGCATCCCACCAACATGCTGGCGGCCATCACAAAGTAGGCCGCTTGCCAGGCTGCATGCACATAGCCTGTTGCGTTGTCGCCTTGCACCCAAGCCGCCACCCATAGCACACCGGCGCCCGCCCAGATCATGGCCAAGCGATAGCCCGTTTGGTAACTGGCTGCTAAAGCGGCTTGTTGCGTTGGGTCAGCGGACTCAATGCGAAATGCATCCAAGGCAATGTCTTGTGTGGCAGAACCGAAAGCCACCAACAAAGCACACCACACCACAGGACCCAAAGTTTGCGAGGGGTCGCTGATGGCCATGCCGACCAAGCCGACCATCACCATGCTTTGTGACAACAACAACCAACTGCGGCGACGCCCTAGTCGATGCGTGAAAAATGGAATGGGCAAACGATCAACCAGCGGCGCCCAAACCCACTTGAAGCCATAGGCGAGACCCACCCAACTCAAATAGCCAATGGTGCTGCGATCAATGCCCGCTTCGCGCAGTCTGAAACTCAAGGTACCCAAGACCAAGAGCAAGGGCAAACCGGCTGCAAAACCCAGCAGCAGCATCCGCAAGCTGGCAGGCTGTAAATAAATGCGCCAAGAGGCAAGCCAAGAAAAGGAAGCAGGGGGTGTCTTTTCGGTCATGCCCTCATTATCCAAGCCTGCGCAAGGATTTCTCAAGAAAAGCGCCTTGAATTCTTGGCATGCGGCACTATGATTGAGAAATGTGCTGGCGTTGTTTTCCTCATTCAAACATTTCGCATCCTGAAGCGCCTTTAGAGGCCTTGCCAGGCACTTCATCACGCCGTGGTTTTTTGAACCACTGCGGTGCAGGCTTGGGATTGGCCGCATTGGTTCATGCCAATGCGCAAGCACAGGTCGATGTGGGGCAGTCCTCCAGCATGCGCAAGTTGGTTCCCGCCGAATCACTTGAGCAATCTGCCAGGCAGCAATACCGCCAAACCCTAAGCGAGGCCAACAGCAAAGGCGCCTTGGCGCCCGATGACTATCCCCAACTCAAACGCTTGCGTGCCATTGCCAATCGACTGATTCCTTTCACCTCACAGTGGAACCCCGATGCACGCAAATGGAAGTGGGAAGTCAACTTGATTGGCAGCAAACAGCTCAATGCATGGTGCATGCCTGGCGGCAAAATTGCCTTCTACACGGGCATCTTGGACCAACTGCAACTGACCGATGATGAAGTGGGCATGATCATGGGCCACGAAATGGCGCATGCCTTGCGCGAACACGCTCGTGAGCGCTTGGCCAAATCCAAAGCCACCAGCATGGGTTTGTCGGTGGCCTCGCAATTGTTAGGCTTGGGTCAACTGGGGGATGTGGCCGCCAACGTCGGTACACAATTGCTCACTCTGAAATACAGCCGCGACGATGAAACAGAAGCCGACTTGGTCGGTTTGGAAATTGCTGCACGCGGTGGCTTCAAGCCCGAAGCCAGTGTGCAGCTTTGGAAAAAAATGCTGGGCGCCACCGGCGGCGGCAAAGGTCAACCCAGTTTCTTGTCAACGCACCCCAGCGGCAACAATCGCATTCAAGAGTTAGAAGCCAATTTGCCCAAGGTGGCACACTTATATGAACAGGCTCGTCAGACGCCGGCGGGCACACAGCTCAACTGACAGCGGCTGTCTCAGGTGCCGCCCACATAAGGGTTGCTGGCGCGTTCTCGGCCGAAGGTACTTTCGGGGCCGTGACCCGGAATGAACACCGTGTCGTCGCCCATGGGCCACAAGCGCTCTGTGATGCTGGCAATCAAGGTGTCATGATCGCCCTGCGGAAAATCTGTACGGCCAATGCTGCCCGCAAACAACACATCACCCACGAAGGCACGCTTGATGTCGGGCGAGTAAAACACCACATGACCGGGTGTGTGGCCAGGACAGTGACGCACGTTCAAGGTGTAGGCGCCCAACTGAACGGTGTCGCCATCTTGCAGCCAACGTGTGGGGGTGAACACTTCCGCATCTGGGAACTGAAACATCCGGCCTTGGTCTGACAAACGGTCAATCCAAAACTGGTCACCCGGATGGGGGCCCACGATGGGCAAGTTCAAATTGCGCGCCAATACCGCTGTGCCACCCGCATGGTCAATGTGCGCATGCGTCAGCCAAATTTGCTCTAACTTGAGTTGGTGCTTGGCCACTTCGGCCAAGATCAAATCCAAATCACCGCCTGGATCAATCACAGCCGCTTGACGTGTTTGGTCATCCCAAATCAAAGAACAGTTTTGCTGAAAAGGCGTGACAGGAACGGTTTGGTACTGAAGCATGGTGAAATTTCAATCGGTTTCAAGTCGGTGATTTTGCAAGTCAATGCAAACACCAAAACATCTCAAATGCGTATTGTGAGGGTTCTTTCTTTCAAGGACCCATGCAAACCCCACTTTTCCGCCACCAAGTCACCCAAGCCAAGCAAGCTTCTTGGCTTGGCGGCATTCACTTGGCACACCATCCGCGTTTTAGCCTCGTGGCCGCTGTGGCGCTGGCCCTTGCAGGTGCCCTGGTGGTATTTGGCGCTTGGGGCAAAGTTGCACGCAAAGTGCGTGTGCCGGGCATCCTCATGGCACAAATGGGCACGCTCGAATTGAGCGCTCCCACCGCGGGCGTTTTGCTGTCGCAAAGCGTCCAAGAAGGCGAGTGGGTTCAACAAGGCCAAACGCTGTTTGTCATCAACACCGACAAAGCCACACCCGAGGGCAGCGCCTCCGCATTGCTGGCCTCCCATTTGGCACAGCGCCGCACCACCTTGCTGTCAGAACGCGCCTCGCGCCAGGCTCAGCACGCACAGCGCCTCTTGCACATGACCGAGCGCATTCGCTCCTTGTCACTCGAGTCCGAGCAAGCCACCCAAGAGCAAGCCCTTGCCAAACGCCGAGTCGAGTTGGCGCACAAAACATGGCGCCGCTTTGAACAAATGGCCCACGAGGGTTTCGTCTCCGACATCCAGGCGCAAAACAAACAAGAAGAACTCATCGACCTGCAGTCCCGCTTAGAAAATACACAGCGCAATGGCACAGCACTCACGCGTGAGCACCGCGCAGCTCAAGCCGAATTGAACAGCCTGCAAAAACAAGGGGCCATCGATCTGCTCCAAGTCGATCGCAGCCTGGCCAGCCTCGATCAAGAAATTGCCGAAAATCAATTGCGCAAAACCAGCAGCGTGTTGGCGCCACAAGCGGGGCAAATCAGCACGCTCCATTTGCCCTTGGGCGCAGTGATTCAAGCGGGTCAAACCATCGCCAGCATGGTGCCCCAAACGGAACCCCAAGCCCCACAACTTCAAGCCCATGCGCTTCTGATCGCAGCGCTGTTTGCGCCCACGCGCACAGCCGGCTTCATTCAACCTGGGCAAGAAGTTTGGTTGCGACTTGCCGCCTATCCGTATCAAAAATTTGGCTTGGCCAAAGGCCGTGTGGTCAAAATCAGCGGCACGCCCATCGCGCCCCAAGACTTGCCGCATGGTCAAGGCAGTGCACTGCTGGCTTCTACCCAAAGCAACGAACCGCTCTACCGAATTCAAGTGGCCTTGGCGTCACAGCATGTTGTGGCGTTTGGCGAACAACACCTGCTTCGCCCCGGCATGACCCTCGAAGCCGATGTCATTCACGATGTTCGGGGCATTTGGGAATGGATTTTCGAGCCACTTCTGGCCATTCACGCACGACAACAAACATCATGAACATCGTTCAAAAAATCAGGGCTTCGCATCTCAATCGACATGGCTTTATCGATGTCTTGGTTGGCGTCATTGCATTTCAGTTCATTTACGTCTCACTGCTATTTAACTTGAACAATTCAGAAGTCGATATCAACGAGATGGCGCCACCATCCGTCAGCTTCATACTTTTTACAGGTTTGGTCATCGCACCATTGTTTGAAAATTTATTGTTAATTGGCGTTGCTGCTCTTCATGAAAAATTATTCAACAGAGTGGGCTTGTTTATCTTTGCACCGCTGCTGTTAACTTCTTTGCACTTCATCAACGCTAGGCCCATGCACTACCCGCTTTTTTTACGTGTGGCCTCTTTGTTTTTCTTCTTCTATGTTTATTTAAAACAGTATGACCTGCACAAGGTGGAGCTGGGCAAATTCAGAGCTTTGTTAATGTCCAGTGTCATTCACTTTGCGATCAATGCAAGTGCCATGCTGGTTGCATTTTTTCTTGAGCCTGACATCGACGCTGAAACGATTTTTTCAGCACAACAAGGAGAGTGATATGAGAAGTTTGAACATAGACGAGCTAAACGAAGTACAAGGTGGCGGCGTAGCCCTGAAGTGGGCCTACAGAATTGGGGAATGGGTATCAAACGCCTATACGCTTTACGAGGCGGGCTCGAAAGTTGAGTTCGACCCCTCCAGCTACGGCTCAGCAGATGCAGGCGGATACAACCCCATGGGCGACTACACCAACGGCATTTGCCTCCGATAAGCTTGGCATGCAGTGCCTGCGTAACTTCCTTATGCAGGCACTGGTTCTTCATCACAAAGCAGCTTTCACTTGAATCCGGTTCTGCAACTGCAAAACGCCGAATGCGGCTTGGCTTGCTTGTGCATGATTGCCAATGCACACGGCCAGCATTGGCGGCTCATGGATTTGCGGCACAAGTTTCCTCAGACCCTGAAGGGCGCCAATCTCAAACAACTCATCGACCAAAGTCAAGTCTTGGGTTTCAACGCCAGACCTGTTCGTTTAGAGTTAGAGGAACTTCACCAACTGGCCACGCCTTGCATCTTGCATTGGGACCTGAACCACTTCGTGGTTTTGCAAAAAATCAAGGGCCAGCAAGTCACCTTGCTCGACCCAGCACTTGGTCTGCGAAACATCAGCTTGGCAACAGCCTCGCAACACTTCACGGGTGTTGCGCTAGAACTTACGCCGCAGGCGCAATTCAAAACAAAGCCTGTTGCCAAATCCTTTCCTTTGTCGCAACTGACTGGCACCATCCGAGGATTTGGCAAGTCAGCTGCGCAAATACTGGCATTGGCATTTGTTCTTGAACTCTTCGCCATCTTCATGCCCCTGTTCAACCAAGCGGTGGTCGACGATGTCTTGACATCTGGCGACCACGAATTGCTGTCGGTTTTGGTGGCAGGCTTTGCACTCATTCTTCTGATTCAATCGGCGCTTTCTTTGGCGCGAAGCTGGTGGGTCATGGTGCTCAGCCAAACGGTGTCCATTCAGTGGTTGAGCAATGTGTTTGCCCATTTGCTCAAGTTGCCAGCCGATTGGTTTGCGCAGCGCCATCTGGGTGATATCGCTTCCCGCTTTGGCGCTGTGCACGACATTCAAAGAACACTGACCCAAACCACGCTCGAGTCTTTGCTCGACGGCTTGATGGCCATTGCGGCCTTGGTCATGATGTTCATTTATTCACCCACGCTCACTTGGGTGGTGCTGGCAGCCTCCGCCTTGTACGCCATCGTGCGATGGATCAGTTACACCCCCTTCCGGCATGCCGCATCCGAGCGCCTGGTGTTGGCAGGTCAAGAGCAAAGTCACTTCATCGAAACACTGCGGGCCATGACACCCCTTAAATTGTTTGCGCGCGAGAACGAGCGTCGAACGCGTTGGCAAAGTCTGATGGTGGAAGTCATGAACCGTGATTTTCAAACTGCCAAACTCAACATGGGCTTCAACGCCGCCCGCACGCTTATTTTTGGTTTGGAAAATTTGTGTGTGTTTTGGTTAGGCGCCAAAATCATTCTGGCCTCACAAGCACAGAACTCTGGCAATTCGGTTTTGACGGTTGGCATGTTGTTGGCCTTCATCAGTTACAAAATGCAATTCACTGGACGCGTCAGCGCCCTCATCAACCAAGGCATTGAGCTCAAGATGCTCAACTTGCATCGCGACCGATTGGCCGATATTGTGCTCACGCCCCCCGAGCAAGATACGCCACGGGGCAACTTGCCAGTCAACGATTTGGCCCATCTGCCAGCCAGCCTTGAACTTCGCAATGTTTCGTTTCGTTACGCCGACGCCGAGCCTTGGCTCTTTCAGAACCTCAACTTGTGCATTCACGCTGGCGAGCATGTGGCCATCACAGGTGCCAGTGGTTGCGGCAAAACCAGCTTGCTCAAAATCATGTTGGGACTTGAAGCGCCAACTCACGGCATCGTTTTGTATGGCGGCGTGCCCGTTCAACAATTGGGCATGTCGAATGTGCGCCGCAAAATCGGCGTCGTCATGCAAGAAGATGCGCTGCTGACCGGCAGCATTGCCGACAACATCGCTTTTTTTGATCTAGCGCCGCATCAGCCCACCATTGAACGCTGTGCGCAATTGGCAGAAATTCACCAGGACATCATGCGCATGCCAATGGCCTATCACACCCTCATTGGCGAGTTAGGCTCGGGCTTGAGCGGTGGGCAAAAGCAGCGGCTCTTGCTGGCACGCGCGCTTTATGGACAGCCCACGGTATTGGCATTGGACGAAGCAACCAGCCATTTGGACATGCACAACGAACAAGCGGTTTCACAAACATTGTCGCAACTGCAACTCACGCGGATTGTCATCGCTCATCGGCCAGAGACCATTGCGCGCGCAGACCGACAAATCGACTTTAGCGACTTTAGCAACATGAACGAATGAAGCGTAAGATCCACCAAACCAGCTCCACTCCGTGGCTGTCCGATTGTCTATGTGACACACACCTCTTCGATGCCTGCTGCTGCGGGCGCAATGGACTCGCTGCCACCCGTTAGCGCACCCGGCTATCAAACCAAGCAAGAGTCCATCGCCGTGAACGGCGTACACAATCTGCTCGTTCGCTCCTTGCTGGACAAGCAACAGTTTTACGACCCTGAAGACGCCGCACTGGACCTTGGCATCTCCTCTGCGTTTTGGTCTTTGTTTGGTTTGCTGTGGCCATCAGGTTCGCGCTTGGCCGAACGCTTGGCCCTTCGACCTGTCAGCACCCATGAACGAATCTTAGAAATTGGTTGTGGTTTGGCTTTGTCCAGCTTGGTGGGCCATCGCCGCGGCGCCAACATCACCGCTTCCGATTGCCACCCCTTGGCCGGTGAGTTTCTGCGCGAAAACTTGCGACTGAACAAGCTCAGCCCAATGAATTATCAGCATGGTCACTGGGGTCAGCACACTGCACAACACCAAGATCCCACGGTCAACAGCAAGTTTGATTTGATCATTGGCAGCGATATTTTGTACGAACGCGACGAGCAAGGTGACTTGGCGCATTACATCAATGAGCACCTTGAAGGCCATGCCGAAGTTTGGGTGGTCGACCCCAACCGAGGCAACCGTGCACACTTTCACCGCAACATGGCAGCGCAAGGCTTTAGCTTGAGCGAAGAAGTCCTCGACATCTCGGCCACGGAAACCGAAGCAGCCTACAAAGGCAGAATGCTCACCTACTTGCGAGACTGAGCTACAGTTTCAAAGCGACCAGTTGTAATCAATGGTCAAAGGTGCGTGATCGCTGAAGCGTGTCTCTTTGTAAATGTGTGCCTTGCTAGCGCCTTCCGCCAACGCGGCCGTGGCCAATTGGTAATCCAAACGCCAGCCCACATTCTTGGCATACGCTTGCCCGCGGTTGCTCCACCAAGTGTAGCACTCGTCAGTGGTTTCGGGGTGCAAGCGTCGGTACACATCCACCAACGGACCTTCAGAAGTCATGTGCGTCATCCAAGCGCGCTCCTCTGGCAAAAAGCCGCTGTTCTTTTGGTTGCTTTTCCAATTCTTCAAATCGGCTTGTTGATGCGCAATGTTCACATCACTGCACACAATGAATTCACGCTGCGCGCCCAAAGACTTGAGGTGCGGCCCCATGTGGTCCAAGAAACGGAACTTGGCTTCTTGCCGCTCAGGCCCCGATGAGCCACTGGGGAAATAAGCGCTGACGATCGACAGCTTGCGCTTGGGCGTGTCAAAACGCAACTCCACAAAACGGCCTTCTGCATCAAACTCCTCACAACCCATGCCCACCACCACCTCGCTGGGCTCGTGTTTGCTGTAGACCGCTACACCCGAGTAGCCCTTCTTCTCGGCAAAGTGAAAGTGCCCCTTCAGCCCTGCCAAGGTCTCAAATTTGCCTGCCACATCGGGCGCTTGTGCTTTAACCTCTTGCACGCAAATACAATCGGGATTGTTTTGAGCAATCCACGCCTCCACCCCTTTGGTGGCCGCAGAACGGATGCCGTTCAAGTTCAAGCTGGTTAATTTAAACAAGGATTTCCCCATGGTGACTGGACACACACCCCCAACCGACACAGCGGCCTTGGCGCAAGAGTTTGTTCAATTTTCCGTCGATGCTGGCGTGCTGAGGTTTGGTGAGTTCAAAACCAAAGCCGGCCGCATGAGCCCTTATTTCTTCAACGCAGGCTTGTTTGACGATGGCGCCAAACTCGGGAAACTGGCTCAATTCTATGCAAA
>CANGCI010000013.1 GCA_947451995.1 Comamonadaceae bacterium
CGGGGTTTTTGCCTTCAATTTGCAGGGGGAAGTTTTTTTTCATCGGAAGATCCTAGAGGGGCAAGCGCCCAAAGAGGACGGTGATGCAAGGCTTGATTATCGCCCAGAGCTTAAAGGCATCTAGAATTTGCACCAAACAAATCATCAGCTTATGTCGCATTTAGCCACTTCACCCAGCTCACCTGTTCTTCACATAGCAGATGGCATTGCCACCATCACGCTGAACAGGCCTGCGCAACGCAATCGTCTTGAAAATGAAGACTTGCAAACTTTGTTGGCCCATTTTCAACAAGTCAATGACGACCCTGCCGTACGTGTGCTGGTGTTCACGGCCAATACCCAAGGTCAACCCAAACCTGTATTTTGTGCAGGCTACGACATTGGCGGTTTTGATGAAAAGGGGCAGGGGGCAAGTTCATTTGAAAGAGTCCCCGAGGCTTTGGTGGTGCTACGCCCCATCACCCTTTGCGCTTTGAATGGCAGTGTGTATGGCGGCGCCACAGACATTGTGTTGGCTTGCGATTTGCGCATCGGCTTGCAGGGCATTGAATGGCGCATGCCCGCCACGGCCATTGGCTTGCATTACTACCCGAGTGGTTTGGCGCGCTACATTCAGCGCATGGGTCTAGCAGCCACCCAGCGTGCCTTCCTCACTGCGCGTCCTTTTACCTGGCAGCAACTTGAAAAGTTGGGTTTGTTTGAAGATTTTGTTCAAACCACAGAATGGCAGGCGGCCTTGAACGAACTCACACAAGACATCATTTCTCTGGCGCCTTTGGCCGCCGAAGAAACCAAAAAATCCATCAACGAAATCGCTACCGGCGTCGCCCAAGAGATCACACTTCGCGAGCGAGTCGATCGTACAAGCCTCAGTGAAGACTTTGCGGAAGGACGCGCTGCCTTTGCTGAAAGGCGTCAACCGGTTTTTAAGGGTCAGTGATCGCCTTAGAACTTGAAGCGTTTGCCCAGCGCTTGAAAGCGACGACCCCACGCCTCACGCGTCAGCTCAATGCTGTCGTAGAAGCTGGGGATGATGAGCAAGGTCAGAATGGTGGATGTGATGGTGCCGCCAATGATGGCCGTCGCCATGGGTCGGTAAAACTCACTGCCTTCGCCAATGCCAATGGCCACAGGCAACATGCCCGCAATCAAAGCAAAGGTGGTCATGATGATGGGACGCAAACGTTTGCGTCCAGCAGTCATGAGTGCTTCTTCACGGTCGACGCCTTCAGCCTCTAAGGTGCGTGCAGCATCGAGCAACAAAATGGCATTTTTGGCCACCAAGCCCATCAACATGATCACGCCAATCAGGCTCATCAGATTGAGTGTGCCGCCGGTGATCAACAAAGCCAAGACCACACCAATCAGCGACAGCGGCAGCGAGAACATCACTGCCAAGGGTGCAGTGAAGGAGCTGAACTGCATGACCAAGATGAAGTACATCAGACCGATGCCAGAGATCAGCGCAATGCCCATTTCTGCGAAGACTTCTTTCTGGTCTTTGGATGCGCCATCCAGTTCAATGCCGTAGCCTTCTGGAAAGTTGATGCTTTTTGCAATCTTCAATGCATCGGCAGTGACCTCACCCGATGAACGACCTTGGGCATTGGCTGACACGCCAATCGTGCGTTTGCCATCGGAGTGTTCAATTTTGGAAGGCGCTTTGCCCATGGACACTTTGGCAATTTGAGCCAAGGGCACCACGGTGTTCATGCCGCTGACCGTGATGGGCAGGCGTTCAATGTTGGACACACTCATGCGATCTTCTGGGGCCAAGCGAATGGCCACATCACGTGACTCGCCGGTGGGGTCTACCCAGTCGCCGACTTCAATGCCAGCAAACGCGACGCGCAATGCATTGGCGGCATCTGTGACAGAAATGCCCAGTGAATTGGCCAAACCTCGGTCCAATTCAATTTGCAATTCGTTCTGTGGATCTTGCTGTGACAAGCCCACATCAACCGCACCAGGCACTTGACGCAATTTCTCCATGAAATCGCTGGTGATGGCCAACAGCTTGCGCGAATCGGTGCCGCTGAAACGAATTTGCACGGGCTTGGCTGCGCCATTGGAAAGGTCGTCTAGCACGGTGTACTCAGCCCCTACCAATTGCGAAGTACGCTTGCGCAACTCAATGGCAATTTCTTGCGCTGTGCGTTTGCGCTCTGTGCTCTTGCCAATGTCGACATAAATGCGACCGCCAGTTGGATTCACATAGCTGTTGGTGGCCTTGGTCTCAGGCATGGTGCGCGCCATGATGGCGGCAGCTTCAAGCTTGATGCGGGAATATTCCAAATTGCTGCTGGCAGGCGAGCGCACATCAATGGCCAATGTTTTGCCATCTGTCTTTGGTAAGAAGCTAGAGCCCCCAAATTGCACTTGCAAAAAGATGGCGCCAAAGAAACTGACGACGGCAAAGGCAATCATCCAACGGCGGTGGTGCAGAGCCCAAGCGATGACGTTGCCATAACGGTCTGCTTGATGGTCGAACCATTCGTTGAATTGTTTCAGTTTCAAGCTGATGCCGGTTTTAGGCTTGAGGTGTTCACCAGGTGGGTCACCCCAATAAGCTGACAACATGGGATCGAGGGTGAATGAAATCAACAAACTGACCAACACCGAGGCGACCACAGTGAGGCCGAAAGGTCTGAACCATTCTCCCGAAACACCCGGCATGAAACCCACCGGAATGAACACAGCCACAATAGAAAAGGTGGTACCTGCCACTGCCATGCCAATCTCAGCGGTGCCGTTCAAAGCCGCAGTGCGTCGATCTAAGCCGCGTTCCATGTGCCGCACAATGTTTTCTCGCACCACAATGGCATCGTCAATCAAGACCCCGATGGCCAAGGACAAGCCCAACAAACTCATGAAATTGAGTGTGAACCCGCAGAGCCAAACCGCAATGAAGGCTGTGATGACGGACGTGGGCAAAGACAAGGCGGTAATCAGTGTAGAACGCCATGAATTTAAGAACACGTACACCACGAAGATGGTGAGGCCTGCACCAAAAATCAATGCGTCGACCACGTTGTTCAGGCTGTTTTGTGCTTCAACACCACCGTCTTGGGTGATTTCAAGTTTTGTACCTTCTGGCAGGGTCTTGTTGACTTCTGCGACCAATTTTCGGATTTCATTGGCAACGCTGACGGTGGATGCATCGCGTGAACGCGTGATGGCCATGCCCACATTGGGCTTGCCACTTCGCATGCTCAAGGTGGTCAGTTCTGCAAAACCATCGCTGACGGTGGCCACTTGACCCAAACGAATGAGTTCATTGCCACTGCGTTTGATCACTATTTGATTGAACTCAGCAGGCGTTTCAATGCGTCCCAGTAGTCGAATGCTTTGGTCTTCCATTGCGCCGCGAATTTTGCCGACTGGCGCAGCGGCATTTTGTGAGCGAAGGGCGTTGACCACTTCAGTCACAGATAAATTCACCTCGCGCAGTTTTTGGGCATGCAGCAAAACGCTTAATTCGCGTTTAAGAGAACCATTCACATTGACTTGGGCAACGCCTGGAATGCCGCGAAACTTGTCTGCAATTTGATCTTCAACAATGCGGGAAATTTCAGCGTGGCTTTGGCTTGATGTAGACAAGGCCAGTTGCATGATGGGCTGCGCAGCAGGGTCAATTCTCAAGATGACCGGCTCGCGAATTTCAGTGGGCAATTTGTAGCGAACTTTGCCGATGGCGTTGCGCACTTCATCGGTGGCTTCCACCATGTTCTTTTTGAATTCAAAGAACACCAGCATGTTGGCATTGCCTTCATTGGCTGTGCCGCGCAGGTCTTTGATGCCATTGACCGATTGCAAGGCCTTTTCCACACGGTTCAGAACTTCTCGTTCCACCGTGTCGGGTGATGCACCTGGGTAGTTGATGTCGATCACCAGCAAGGGCATGTCAACATCTGGGATTTGATTGACTTTGAGTTTTTTCAATGCCATGAGCCCGACGGCCATGAGCATAAGCAAAATGACGATCGTGACGACTGGCTTCTTAACGCTGAAGTTGGACAAAAACATGGTTTATGGGCCCACTTTGACAGCTGTGTCGGCGCGCAACGTAAAGACTTGGCCGTCTTTCAAGGAGCTGCCGTTGTTGCGCAAGACTTTGTCACCAGCGGTCAAGCCCGAGGTCACCACCCACTCGCCCAAGCGTGTATCACGATCACCCAATTGGATGGCGCGCTTCACAATTTTGTTGCCATCCAGTGCCCAAGCAAACACTTTGTCACCTTCGCGGCGCAAACTGCTTTCTGAAATCATCACGGCGGGTTTGGTGAGTGTTTCCACCACACCTTCTGCATAAAGACCCACCACGGGCGGGCGGTCTTTGCTGTTGATTTCCACAATCACCGACACTTGTCGTGTGATGGGGTTGGCAGCGCCATCAATGCGTTTGACGATGCCGCGGCTGGCCAATTGATCGCCGTTTTGGGCCACGCCGTTGATGCGGAAATTCACACGTTGACCTACTTTAAGCACACCCATTTGATCGGCTGACACTTGGCCTTCAAAACGCATGCTGCTGGGGTCAATCACTTGAATCAGCTCTTTGCCAATTTGCGCAGTGTCGCCTGCCGAGGCTTTGCGTGCGCTCACGACGCCCGTAAAAGGTGCGCGAACTTCAGTGCGCTCAATTTGTTGTTTGGCAGCCGCCACACGTGCTTTGCTGGCCACATGTTCGCTTTGCGCTGCGTTGCGCTTGATCTCTGACTCTTCCAAGCCTTGCATGGAGACCATGCCTTGGGCCTGCAGGGATTTCATGCGTTGGTATTGGCGTTCAGCGCCGTCCAAAGATTGGGCGGCAGCACGCAAAGACTCTTCGGCAGAGCTGAGGTTGTCACGCAAAACGCTGCTGTCCAAGGTGACCAGCAAATCGCCTTTGCGAACAGGTTCGCCATTTTCTTTGTGAACCTTGACCACGGTGGCGCTCACTTCTGCTCTCAAATCTGCGCGCAATTCGGGTTGCAAAGAGCCAGAGATGACTGGACCTGTGCCGTGGTCAGCGGTGCCCAATTGCAAGATGTCTTCAGAGCCCAAACTCAGCGCCACGCTCTCAGCAGCTTTATCGGCATTGTCATCCGGTTTTTTGCAGGCCACCAAAGTGCTGGCAATGCACAGGCTGGCCATCAAGGACAAAACGAAGGGGAATCGACCCAAACGAGGGGAACGCAGCATGGGAACTCCGAATAGGAAAAAAGTTCCCGAATTACATCATGAAAACCTCATTTTCAAGGGTTTAAAGGCTGGTTCTGAGGGACCAAATTTCAGGGAAAAGCACCACGTCCAACATCTTGCGAAGGTAGCTGACGCCACCCGTGCCGCCGGTGCCCCGTTTGAAGCCGATCACGCGCTCCACTGTGGTCAAATGCCTGAAGCGCCAAAGCCGGAAAGCGTCTTCCAAATCGGCCAGTTCTTCACCCAGTTGGTAAAGGTCCCAGTATTGCTTGTGATTTCTATAAACATGCAGCCAAGCATCTTCGACTTGGGCGTTGGCGGCATAAGGCTGGCGCCAGTCTCTTTCTAAATGGGAAGTCGGTACCGCCAAGCCACGTTTTTCCAAGAGTTTCAAACACACGTCGTAAAGCGAAGGCGCGGTGTAGGCTTTTTCAACAATGGCGTGCAAATCGGGTCGGTGTGAATGGGGCATCAACATGGCCGCATTTTTGTTGCTCATTGAAAACTCAATGCAACGGTACTGCCAACTTTGAAAGCCACTCGATTGCGCTAAGTAAGGCCGGATGGCGCTGTACTCCGGCGGCGTCATGGTGGCCAATACATCCCAGGCATGCACCAATTGCGCCATGATTTGCGAGACACGGGCCAGCATTTTGAAAGCATCTGGCAAATCGTCTTGTTCAATGTGATGAATGGCCGCTTGAAGTTCGTGCAGCATCAGCTTCATCCAAAGTTCGCTGGTTTGGTGCTGCACGATGAACAGCATTTCATTGTGATCGGGCGACAGCGGCTTTTGTGCATTCAAGATGGCATCAAGCTGCAGGTAGTCGCCGTAGCTCATGGATTGGCTGAAATCCAATTGCGCTTTCTCGTCTTGCACAATTTGTGCGGCGCTGACTTCGTCTGTTGACTCTGCAGAGGTCATTGGCGCAGTGGCGCCTTGGCTAAAGGGGCATCCAGACATGGTGCGTTCCTGCTAGTTCAGGTGACGGCGTGCTTTTGTGCAAAGCGCGCTTGCTGCCATTCCTGGGTGTCCATCACTTCTTTGAGGTGCCGCACGGCATGCCACACATCGGCATAGCCTACATACAAAGGTGTGAGACCAAATCGCAGAATGTCGGGGTGATGCTGACCATCGCCTGCACGGAAGTCGCCAATGACGCCGCGCGCAATCAGCGCTTGCACAATGGCATAAGCGCCTTCGTTGCGCGTCAAGCTCACTTGAGAGCCGCGCAGGTCATCTTGCGCTGGTGTGGCAATGCCAAAGCCATGGCCCTGCAACTGGCTTTGCACCAATTGCATGAACAGGTCAGTGAGGGCCAAGGACTTTTGTCGCAGCGCTTTCATGCCCCCCAGTTTTTCTGCTTCTAAAAAAGCATCCAAGCCTGTATCGAGTGCGGTCAAGCTTAAGATGGGCTGCGTGCCGCATTGATAACGTGTGATGCCTGCAGCGGGTTGGTAATCCGGCGTGAATTCAAAAGGTGCAGCGTGACCCCACCAGCCCGTGAGCGGTTGCCAAAAGCGATCGGTGTGTTTGGGATTGACCCAAACGAATGCGGGTGCACCGGGGCCGCCGTTGAGGTATTTGTAGCCACAACCCACAGCAAAGTCGGCATGGGCACCGTTCAAATCAACAGGTACTGCACCTGCGCTGTGTGCCAAATCCCAAACGCTTAATGCACCTACCGCGTGTGCAGCAGCGGTCATGTCTTTCATGTTCAGCATGGCGCCAGTGCGGTAGTTCACATGCGTCAACATCAGCACGGCCACGTCGTGTTGAAGTGCGCTGTGTAGTTCTTCGGCTTCTACCAGTTTGAGTTGGTAGCCGCGCTCTTTGCACAGGGCTTCTGCAATGTAGAGGTCGGTTGGAAAGTTGGTGCGCTCGCTTAGAACGATGTTCTTTTGGGGGTGGTCGGCTTTGGCAATCGACATGGCCGCACTGAGCACTTTGAACAAATTGATGGAGGTGCTGTCTGCCGCCACCACTTCATCGTCTTTGGCGCCAATCAGTCTGGCAATTTTGTTGCCTACTTGGAGGGGCAATTGAAACCAACCGGCTGTGTTCCAGCTTTTGATCAGGTCGGTGCCCCATTCTTGCGCCACCGCTTGTGCAACGCGCGCAGGCGTTGCTTTGGGCAATACGCCCAATGAGTTGCCATCCAAGTAAATCACGCCTTCGGGCAGCTGAAACAATTCACGCAATGAGCGCAAGGGATCTTGTTGGTCCAGAGCTTGGCATTCGGCTAGAGAGTGGGTGGTCATGTTCAAAGTTCTCGAAGGATGGCGCGAACGGGACTTGCGTCGGCGCTCATGAGTTTGAGGGGCAGGGCGATCAATTCGTAGTCGCCTTGTTCTATGTGATCCAGTTGCAAGTTTTCCAAGACACGCATGTGGCGCTGTCGGATCACTTGGTGACTGTCCAACGTCTTGCTGTCGGCTGGATCGATGCTGGCGCTGTCGATGCCAATCAGTTTCACACCGAGGTCTGCTAAGGCATGCAGTGTCTCGGGTGCGAATGCCGTGAGTTGCTTGTCAAATTGGTGTGTTGGAAATGTTGTGTAAGTTCTCACCACAATTCGCTCGGGGGCATGGTGCAGTTGATGCGCTAAATGCTGCATCGTGATCAGCGGCCCAACGCCAATGGCGTGAATCACGCGGCAAGGACCTATGAAGGTCTGTAAATCGACTTGGCCAATGGCGGCGCCTTCTGGGTCGTAGTGCAAAGGCGCATCGGCGTGTGAGCCCACGTGGGGCGACAAGGTGATGGCGCTCACGTTCACAGGGCAATCTGCCGCAATTTGGGCAGACCATTTCAAATGGAAAGGCGTGTCGCCCGGAAAGACCGGGCTGCTTGCATCAATGGGTGGGGAAATGTCCCAAATTTTTTTCATGAGGCGCAAAGATAGCGCCCTCAGGGATTTGTGGTGTCGGTTATATCCAACAGATGCAAAATTTCTCACATCCAAGGGCTTAGGGACTTCGTCGTAAACTTGCACGCATGAATTTGTCACCCGAATCTTGGCAAGCCATTCAATTGACCTTGGCACTGGCCACCTCAACCACGGTGTTGTTGTTGGTTTTGGCGACGCCATTGGCTTGGTGGCTGTCGCAAACGCAATCTGCGTGGCGTGCACCGATTCACGCGCTGGTCACTTTGCCCTTGGTTTTGCCACCTTCCGTTTTGGGTTTTTATTTGCTGATTGCGATGGGGCCTCAAGGACCCTTGGGGCAATTCACACAGGCCATGGGTTGGGGCGTGCTCTCGTTCACTTTTACGGGCCTGTTGATCGGTTCCATCTTGTTTTCATTGCCTTTTGCCGTGCAGCCTTTGCAGCACGCTTTTGACGCCATGGGACCCAGACCGATGGAAGTTGCGGCCACCTTGCGCGCCAGTCCATTGGATGCTTTTTTTGCAGTGGCATTGCCCATGGCCAAACCCGGCATGGTGACTGCTGCCATTTTGAGCTTTGCCCACACCGTGGGAGAGTTTGGTGTGGTGTTGATGATTGGCGGCAACATTCCTGGCAAGACGCGTGTGGTGTCGACAGAAATTTATGGGCATGTGGAGGCCATGGACTACGCACAAGCGCATGTGTTGGCAGCGGGCATGTTGGTCTTTTCGTTTTTGGTGCTCTTAGCTTTGGCTTTGATGAACCGACGTCAAAGGCAGGTGGTATGAGCAACCTGCATCTCAAGATCAAGATGAGTCGTCCAGTTTTTGAGCTGGACCTCGACCTGCAATTGCCTGGGCTGGGCATTACCGCTATTTTTGGGCCTTCTGGCTCAGGCAAAACAACATTGCTTCGTGCGGTGGCTGGCTTGGAAAAAAATCAAGCGGGTCGTATTCAAATCGGTTCGCATGTTTGGCAAGACACGCAGCAAGGCATCGACTTGCCAACCTGGCAACGCCCCTTGGGCTATGTGTTTCAAGAATCAAGTTTGTTGTCACACCTCAACGTGACAGATAACTTGAATTTCGGTTTGAAACGCGCCGTGAAGTCCTCAGGCAATGCGCAGTCAGATGCAGCCATGGCGCTGAAAGCCTCTATTGAACTCTTGGGCATTGGCAGTTTGTTGCAGCGCATGCCCGATCAGCTTTCAGGTGGTGAGCGTCAACGCGTGGCCATTGCCAGAGCCATCGCAATGAAACCGAAATTGCTGTTGATGGACGAGCCCTTGGCGTCATTGGACACTGCGCGTCGGCAAGAGATTTTTCCTTGGCTGTCAAAGCTGCGTGATGAACTCAAGATGCCCATGTTGTATGTCACGCATTCAACAGAAGAGCTCACTCGCTTGGCAGATCATTTGGTGGTATTGGATCAAGGGCAAGTCAAAGCGCAAGGTCCTGTGGGCTCGGTCCTCACCCAGGTCGTCAATCCGGTGGTTGTGGGTGAAGATGCAGGTGCGCTGATTGAAGGATGCATCGGCGCAGTGGACAAGCATTGGCATTTGTCGCGTGTCGACTTTGAGGGCGGTTGCGTTTGGATGCGCGACGCAGAGTTGCCTGTTGGTAAAGCTGTGCGCATTCGCATCTTGGCGCGTGACGTCAGTTTGGCCACGTCTGAGCCGCAAAACACCAGCATTCAAAACCAACTGCGTGGCCACATTCAAAGCATCACGCCCGATGTGCATCCTTCGCAGGTGATGGTGGTTTTGCGGTGTGGCGCCGAAGAGGTGTTGGCCCGTGTGACTACGCGGGCAGTGGACGAACTCAGCTTGCAGGTGGGTCAGCCAGTGTGGGCGCAAGTGAAATCTGTGGCTTTGGTGGCTTGATATAAAACCGCAGATTACCAAGGGGGTTGGTTGCGTTCAATTTTTAAATTGAGCTCAAACGTGTCTAGTGCAACTTGAAGTAGCAAGGCCAAATCATCAATTGGTCTTAAAAGAAGGCCCGTACCAATACGTTGAATTTCTACTTGCGCTGAATCAAAGTTGAAATGCTGAGGAAGTAGGACGGATTGCCCCTCCGGAGTATTCAGTACCTTAGCAAATTGCACATATGCCTTTGTTGTCAACTAATTGAGTCAAATAGTATTCTTTTAATTGGTCGTTGTGTAAATTAACTATTTGAATTTATATGCGATTAAGTAATTAACAACTGATAATTAAGTAGTTCCAGTTTTAAGCAAAGACTTTCAGAATTCATTCATCTTATTTTTTTAGATGTATTTCTGAGGTGTTCCATGAAAACTAATCGTCAATTCGTCAGCCGCCTGTTGAGCGTTTTCGTTCTGGCCAGTGCAGGCTTTTCTAGCCTGGCCTCCGCTGAGCCCGTTAGCTTATTGAACGTCTCCTACGACCCCACCCGTGAGTTGTATGTCGAGTTCAACGCTGCGTTTGCCAAACACTGGAAAGCCAAAACCGGCCAAGATGTCACCATCAAGCAATCTCATGGCGGTTCAGGCAAACAAGCCCGCTCTGTGATCGACGGCATCGATGCCGACGTGGTTACCTTGGCTTTGGCGGGTGACATTGATGCTTTGAACAAACAAGCCAAGTTAATTCCCGCCGATTGGCAAAAGCGCTTGCCCCACAACTCATCGCCCTATACCTCCACCATTGTGTTGGTGGTGCGTGAAGGTAACCCCAAGGGCATCAAAGATTGGGATGACCTCATCAAGCCAGGCATCAGCGTGATCACACCCAACCCCAAAACTTCGGGTGGTGCACGCTGGAATTATTTGGCTGCATGGGAATTTGCCAAACGCAAATATGGCAGCGAACCCAAGGCCAAAGAGTTTGTGCAGAAGCTCTACAAAAATGTGCCCGTGCTAGACACTGGCGCGCGTGGTTCTTCCGTCACCTTTGCACAGCGTAACCAAGGCGATGTGTTCATCTCTTGGGAAAACGAAGCCTATTTGTTGGAAAAAGAATTCAGCAGCAAAGTGGACGTCGTTTATCCCTCCATCAGCATCTTGGCTGAACCTCCCGTCACGGTTGTCGATAAAACAGTTGACCGCAAAGGCACGCGCGCTGTGGCGGAAGCTTATTTGCAGTACCTCTATACCGATGAAGGCCAAGACATTGCTGGCAAAAACTTCTACCGTCCCATTTCTGCCAAGGCACAAGCGAAGTATTCAAAGCAATTGCCCAAGATTCCTTTGTTCACCATTGAGCAAGCATTTGGTGGCTGGGAAAAAGCCGACAAAGATCACTTTGCAGATGGCGGCAGTTTCGATCAGATTTATCTGAAGAAGTAAGGGGCTACTTACCAAGGCGTGGCTTTGCTGTGACGACTTTAGCCGCTCAATTGGGTTTTATATGCCTTAAGCGTATAAACAAACAACAAATGATTCGTTTGAGTTTTGAAGATGGACTCAGACAATCACACCCTTACTCATTTGAGACCCACCATGAACAAGATCAAAACCATTGCCGCCGCCACCTTGCTGGCCATCTCTGGGCTCAACGTATCAGCCCAAACTTTGCTGAATGCCTCTTATGACGTGGCCCGCGAGTTTTACAAAGACTACAACGCCGCCTTCATTGCCAATTACAAAAAGACCACTGGCAAAGACATCAAGATTGATCAAGCGCATGGCGGCTCCAGTGCGCAAGCCCGCGCGGTGAACGATGGTTTGGATGCCGACGTGGTGACCATGAACACCACCACCGACATCGACTTTTTGGCCAGCAAAGGCATTGTGGCGGCCGATTGGACCAAGCGTTTTCCACATGCGGCATCGCCCACCAGCTCCACCATGCTGTTCTTAACGCGCAATGGCAATCCCAAGAACATCAAAGACTGGGACGACTTGATCAAGCCTGGCATTCAGGTCATTGTGGTCAATCCCAAAACCGGTGGCAACGGCCGCATGGCCTACATGGCTGCTTGGGGTTATGTGCGCAAAAAAGGTGGCAGCGAAGCCGATGCTGCCGCCTTCATTGCCAAGCTTTACAAAAACGTGCCCGTGTTGGCCAAGGGTGGCCGTGATGCCACCACCATCTTCTTGCAACGCAACATCGGCGATGTGCTGGTGACCTTTGAATCCGAAGTGATTTCTGTCGACAATGAGTTTGGTGCAGGCAAAGTGGATGCAGTGCATCCCTCCATCAGCATCGTGGCTGAAAACCCAGTCGCTGTGGTGGAGCGCACCGTTGCAAAGAAGGGCACAGGCGATTTGGCCAAGGCTTATCTGAACTATCTCTACTCTGATGAAGCACAAGAGATTGCGGCCAAGCACGCGCTGCGCCCCACCAATCCCGCCATCTTGAAAAAATACATCAAGACCTTCAAGCCTTTGCAATTGTTCACTGTGAACGAAGTATTTGGCTCTTTCGCTGAAGCACAAAAAGTGCACTTCAACGATGGCGGTCAGTTCGACAAGTTGTACACCGTTAAGTAATTCATGCTGTCTCGTTCCGCTGCGGCGGCGCCTGCTAAGCGCAGAGCGCCGGCCCGGGTTTTGCCCGGTTTCAACATCACCTTGGGGTACACCTTGATGTACCTCTGTTTGATTGTGCTCATTCCTTTGTCGGCCCTGGTGTTCAAAACGTTCACACTCACGTGGGATCAGTTTTGGGCGGCTGTCACGGGCCCTCGAGTGATGGCGTCTTATCGCCTCACCTTTGGTGCCTCTTTGATCGCGGCATTGGTCAATGTGGTATTTGGTTTGTTGGTGGCTTGGGTGCTGGTGCGTTATCAGTTCTTTGGCAAGAAGGTTGTGGACGCTTTGGTCGACTTGCCATTTGCCTTGCCCACCGCAGTGGCGGGTATTTCGTTAACAGCTTTGCTGGCAGGCAATGGCTGGGTGGGGCAGTACCTTGAGCCACTCGGCATTCAATTGGCCTTCAACCCCAACGGCATTGTGATTGCACTAATCTTCATCGGCTTGCCCTTTGTGGTGCGCACGGTTCAGCCCGTGCTTGAGGATGCAGAAAAAGAATTGGAAGAAGCTGCCACTTGCTTGGGCGCTTCACGTTGGCAAACGTTCACCAAAGTGATTTTTCCTTCCATTGCACCTGCTTTGCTCACAGGCTTTGCCATGGCCTTTGCACGGGGCATGGGCGAGTATGGCTCGGTCATTTTCATTGCGGGCAACATGCCCATGATTTCTGAAATCACACCGCTCATCATCATTGGCAAGTTGGAGCAATATGACTACGCGGGCGCTACAGCAGTGGCCACTGTGATGTTGGTCATCTCGTTCATCTTGCTATTGATCATCAATGGCTTGCAAGCTTGGCAGCGTCGTCACACAGGAGCGCCTGCATGAGCACGAACCTCATTCGCCGCGCAGAAGCCGGCACCACAGAGTCTGCGTGGGTGCGCTACACCCTCATTGGCATCACGCTGATCTTCTTGTTTTTGTTTTTGGTGTTGCCACTATCTGCAGTCTTTGCTGAGGCATTGCGCAAAGGTTTTGACGCGTATTGGGAAGCGCTCAAAGAACCCGATGCCTGGTCCGCCATCCGTCTCACGCTCATCACAGCTTTGATTGCCGTACCTCTCAATTTGGTGTTTGGTATTGCGGCTGCTTGGTGCATTGCCAAGTACGAGTTCAAAGGTAAATCTGTTCTCACCACCTTGGTGGACTTGCCATTCTCAGTGTCCCCAGTGGTGGCAGGCTTGGTGTACGTGCTGATGTTTGGCGCACAAGGCTGGTTCGGTCCTTGGCTGCAAGAACACGACGTCAAAATTATTTTTGCTGTGCCTGGCATTGTGTTGGCAACGGTGTTTGTCACGTTCCCTTTCATTGCGCGCGAGTTGATTCCGCTCATGCAAGCGCAAGGCAACGAAGAAGAGCAGGCAGCCATTGTGTTGGGTGCCACAGGCTGGCAAACCTTTTGGTATGTCACCTTGCCCAACATCAAGTGGGGTTTGATCTACGGCGTCATTTTGTGCAACGCGCGCGCTATGGGTGAGTTTGGTGCAGTGTCGGTGGTGTCGGGTCACATTCGTGGGCAGACCAACACCATGCCTTTGCACGTAGAAATTTTGTACAACGAATACCAATCGGTGGCCGCCTTTGCAGTGGCGTCTTTGTTGGCATTGCTGGCGCTGGTCACCTTGGTGATCAAGTCGGTGGCCGAGTGGCGCCACGAGCGCGAGATGAAAGCAATTCGCGATTTGCCGCCAGAAAATGTCAAGGCAGCGCCTGTGGGCGCCTCAGTGAAAGCAGCTTAACAGCTGCAAGAAAGTATCCCCATGAGCATCGAAATCAGAAACGTTCACAAACAGTTTGGCGACTTCCACGCTTTGCGCGATGTCAGCCTCGACATTGACTCTGGCGAGTTGGTGGCCTTGCTCGGCCCCTCAGGCTGTGGCAAAACGACCTTGCTTCGAATCATTGCCGGTTTAGAAACAGCAGACACGGGCAGCATCGCTTTCAGCGGTGAAGACACCACGCACGTGCATGTGCGCGAGCGCCAAGTGGGCTTTGTGTTTCAGCACTATGCCTTGTTCCGCCACATGACGGTGTTTGAAAACGTGGCCTTTGGTCTGCGCATGAAGCCGCGCAGTGTGCGTCCATCAGAAGCTGTCATCAAACAAAAGGTGCATGACCTTTTGGGCTTGGTACAACTCGATTGGTTGGCCGATCGCTATCCTTCACAACTCTCGGGTGGTCAGCGTCAGCGCATTGCCTTGGCACGCGCATTGGCTGTAGAGCCTAAAGTCTTGTTGCTCGATGAGCCCTTTGGCGCCCTTGATGCCAAAGTGCGCAAAGAATTGCGCCGTTGGTTGCGCCGCTTGCACGACGATTTGCATGTCACCAGTATTTTTGTAACGCACGACCAAGAAGAAGCTTTGGAAGTGGCCGACCGTGTGGTGCTGATGAACAGCGGCCGTGTGGAACAAATTGGCTCGCCGCAACAAGTGTGGGACCATCCTGCCAGCCCCTTTGTCTATGGCTTTTTAGGCGATGTGAACCTGTTCCATGGCCGTGCCCATGAAGGTGAAATGTTGATTGGCGGTGATGCCGTTAGCCTCAACAGTCCAGAGCACCAACACGTGCAAGACAGCAAAGCCTTTGCCTATGTTCGCCCTCATGACATTGAAGTCAAGCGCTACAGCACAGGCGATGCAGGCATCAAAGCCAAACTGACCCGCGCCATTGTGGTCGGCCCTATTGCACGCTTAGAGTTTGAGCCCGTGGACCACCATGAGTTTGCCAAAGACACTGTCATTGAGGCACAACTGTCAGCTCACTTGTTTGCTGAGCAGCAATACAAAGAAGGCGAAACCTTGGTTCTCACGCCTCGCAAGGCACGCATCTTTGTTGAGAGCTGATCAGGCAAAATAGGGGCATGACTCAAGACATCGTCGTTCAAGCCCCCGCGCAACCTGCGCAATTGTTCTTGCTGTTCCATGGTTATGGCGCAGACGCACAAGACATGCAGCCTTTGGCCAAACGATTTGCAGATGAATTTCCGCAAGCCTGTGTGGTGTGCGTGCAGGCCATTGACCCTGCAGAGGCTGGTTTTGGCTGGCAGTGGTTTCCGCTTCAAGGTGTAACCGAAGAAAACCGCCCTCAACGGGTGAGCGATGCCATGCCTGGTTTTGTATCGCTCATTCGCGCATGGCAACAACGCGCAGGTGTAAGCCATGAAGCCACAGCTTTGGTTGGCTTCTCTCAAGGCGGCATCATGTCCTTGGCCGCCAGTTTGCAAGAGCCTCAGTTGTGTGGTCGCGTGATGGGCTTTGGCAGCCGTTTTGTCACTTTGCCAACGCATGCGCCAGAAACCGTCACCTACCATTTGTTCCACGGCAAATCAGACAACGTGATTCATTACGGCTACGCGGTCAGTGCGGCAGAGCACTTGGTGGCCATCGAGGCCGATGTCACGGCCGATGTGTTGCCCTACATTGGCCATGAAATTCATCCCAACATGATCGATTTGGCCATTGAACGCCTCACCACGCACATGCCCAAGCGTTTTTACAAGCAGGTTCACGAAGCCGATCCGGGTGACTCACCTGTGCGTCACTGAGCCCCGTAAAATTGCGCCCAAGCATTTCAGTCACCCTCAGGGTGTCGTACCTCAAGAGATCTTTGTCATGAAATTTGCAACTGCTTGTGCCGCTCTGATGACCTGCCTGTTACTGCAGGGATGTGCTGTGGTTGCTGTGGCCGATGTGGTGGCCTCGACCGTCATTTACACCGGTAAAACGGTGATCAATGTGCTTGACGCTGTCACCCCCGACATCGTCAACAAGAAGAAAAAAGATTAAATACCGAGCCAGCCGTTGGTGCGCGCAAAGTACAAAGCTTGCGTGCGGCTGTTCACACCCAAGCGTCGGAACAAACGCCAAAAGTGAACTTTGACAGTGTGCTCGCTGATGGCCAGTTTGTCGGCAATGTCGCGGTTGCTCAGGCCTTGGTCCAGCATCAAAATCAATTGCTTCTGACGCTTTGACAGCTTGGTCGGAGCGGTGGCACTGGCAGCGGCCTCCGCTTCTTCAGGGGTGGGCAAGAAAGTGCGCAGACCTTCGATGATGGTGTTGGGGGGGCTGGCTTTTTCTAAAAACAAGTTGGCGCCTGCCTCTAAGCAAGCCGCTTCGCACTCGCTGGCTTCCGAGCCGGTCACAATGACCAATGGCACATTCGGAAATTTGGCCTTGACAGCATGCACACCCGACAAGCCCAAGGTGTCGGGCAGTTTCAAATCGAGGCAGAACAACTCTGGCTCGCCTTGGCGTTCAACCGTGGACTCCAAACTGCTGAGTTTGTGAACGGACACCACCTTCAAACCGGGGCGAACCCGCTGAACCAACATGGTGAGGGCATCGCGCATCAGCGGGTGATCGTCAATCACGTAAACGGTCATGGTGTGCTCAAGAATGAAACTTAAAGTATGAGCGTATCAGCAAAGCCTGCAACAAATCAAGCAACTTTTGCGTAATTTGAACACTTATTGCAGATTTAACAGATTCCAAACCACACCTGCTGGCGCAAGCGTCAAGACTTGGCTTTGGCCTTTTCGGCCAATTCGGCGCGTAAAGTGGCCAAGGCTTCTGCCACAAGCGCTGCGTTGACACCTTCACCGAAAGTGACTTGTGCGCCCAAGGCTGCCAATGCTTTGGCGTCGTCTTGTTGCAATTGCGCAATGGCCATGCCTGCGTCTTTGGGGGAGCCAAAACCCAAGCTTTGCAACAACACACGGCCTTGCGGGTCGACCAGTTTGAAATAAAACTGACCGTCTTGTTCGCGGTATTGTTTGAAGGCGGGGCTGGCTGCGCGTGCAGTTTTAGCATTGCCTTGCGAGCTTGCCGCGCTGGCCAAGGAGCGCAAGCCCACGGCGTGTCGCAACTCTTTGATGAACGGGGTGGCCAACTCACGTGCTTTGGCCGCGCCTTTGAGCAAAATGGCATCAACCGTGGCGGGGTTGTTGATCAGCTCTTCGTACTTGGCACGCATGGGCGCGACTTCGCGGTCAATGCGTTCAAACAAAAGTTGTTTGGCATCACCCCAGCCAATGCCATCGGCATAGGCCTTGGCCAAGCTGGCAGTTTCTTCGGCGCTGGCAAAGGCTTGGTAAATTTGAAACAAGGCCGAGCCTTCGGTGTCTTTGGCTTCGCCAGGTGCGCGTGAATCGGTCAAGATGCCAGAAATCAATTTTTTGAGCTGCGCACTCGACGAAAACAAAGGAATGGTGTTGTCGTAGCTTTTGCTCATCTTGCGGCCGTCCAAGCCTGGCAACAAGGCCACAGACTCTTCAATGACTGCTTCGGGCAACACCAAGTGCTCACCATACAAATGGTTAAAGCTGGACGCCATGTCGCGCGCCATTTCAATGTGTTGAATTTGATCGCGGCCCACGGGCACTTTGTGCGCCTTGAACATCAAAATGTCGGCGCCCATCAGCACGGGGTACATGAACAAACCCGCAGTGACGTCGGCATCGGGATCGTTGCCAGCCAAGTTGTTTTTGTCGACAGACGCTTTGTAGGCGTGTGCACGGTTCAACATGCCTTTGCCTGTAACGCAGGTCAGAAACCATGTGAGTTCGGGAATTTCGGGAATGTCGGACTGGCGATAGAACATCACGCCATCAGGGTCCAAGCCGGCTGCAATCCAGCTGGCTGCAATTTCCAATGTAGAACGTTGAATGCGCGCTGGGTCATCGCATTTGATCAAGGCGTGGTAGTCGGCCAAAAAGTAAAAGCCTTGTGTGGTCGGATTGCGACTGGCTTGCACTGTGGGGCGAATGGCGCCCACATAGTTGCCCAAGTGCGGCGTGCCTGTGGTGGTGATGCCGGTGAGTACGCGTGTGCGTTGGGAGTGGTTGGTCGTCATGGCAATGGATGCTTCAAGAAGAGGGCTTTAAGGGCTTTGAGGTCTTTAAGTCAGAGATTTCAAAATCAGTTCGATCAGTCCAAACGTGGTGTTCATCACGGGGTCGAGCCACAGGTGATTGACCACACCTGTGATGGCCAAGGCCATCACAATGAAAAAACCATAAGGCTCGATGCGCGAGAACTGATAGGCCAGGCGCCAAGGCAACAAGCCCACCACGATGCGGCCACCATCCAAGGGTGGCAGGGGAAACAAGTTGAAAGCAAACATCACCACGTTGCTCAGCACGCCGGCTTTGCACATGGCCAAGAAGAATTTTTCGGTAACGCCAAAGTCGGTGTAGACCACATACAGCAGGGCCCATACGATGGCCTGAATCAAATTGGCACCCGGCCCTGCCAAGGCCACCCAAATCATGTCGCGTTTGGGATGACGCAAATTGCCAAAGTTGACCGGCACGGGCTTGGCGTAGCCAAACAACAAGGCGCCGCTGGTGCTGAAGTAAAGCAGCAAGGGCAACAAGATGGTGCCCACCCAATGGATGTGCGCAAAGGGATTGAGCGTGACGCGTCCCATCATGTAAGCCGTGCGGTCGCCAAAGTATTTGGCGGCATAGCCGTGCGCAGCCTCATGCAAGGTGATCGCAAAGATCACGGGCAGGGCATAGACCGAAACGGTTTGGATGAGGTTAGAGGTGTCCACAGAGCGATTGTCTCAAAGAGTTGGCTTGGTTTTGGGGCGGCTGTTTACAAACCCAGCAGGGCAATGTCGCCCAAACCTTGGCGTACCACCTCGATGCCATCCCCTGTGCAATCGACCACGGTGGTGGGTTCACGGTTGCAGGCGCCGGCATCGATCACGCCGGCGATGAGTTTTTCGTAGCGGTCGCGAATTTCTTCGGGATCGTTCAGCGGATCAGTTTCATCGGGTGGAATGAGGGTGGTGGCCAGCAGGGGCGCGCCATGCAGTGCCAGCAATTCTTGCAGCACCGCATGTCCTGGTACGCGCAAGCCAATGGTCTTGCGTTGTGGATGGCTCATTCTGCGCGGCACTTCTTTGGTGGCTTCCAAAATAAAGGTGAAGGCGCCGGGTGTGGCTTGCTTCAGCATTCTGAATTGGGCGTTGTCCACTTTGGCGTAGTTGGCCAGCTCACTCAGGTCGCGGCACAAAATGGTGAGATGGTGTTTGTCATCAACCCCTCGCACTTTGCGCAAATGATCGGCCGCCGCCTTGTCGTCCATGTGGCAGACCAGCGCGTAACTGGAATCGGTGGGCACGGCCAGCACGCCGCCTTGGTTGAGCAAGCTCACTGCTTGTTTGAGCAAGCGTTGTTGGGGGTTCTCGGGATGAACAGAAAAATACTGGGCCATGTCAATTCAAACGCTTAAGACTCAATGGGTGAAACTTGGATGCGACTTTCGCGCACCGTCAACCAGGCGCCCAACGCACCACACAAGGTGACCACGCCCATGCCCACCAAGGTCCATTGGTCGGGCATGTGGTCAAAGACCAACCAACCCCCCAACATGGCAAACCCAATTTGCGTGTAGAAATAAGGTGTGAGCACGGTAGCAGGTGCTTTGGAAAATGCTTTGATCAACAGGTAATGCCCCACCGTGGCAAAGCTGCCCATGATGAGCAGCTGTGCCCACACAAATCCATCGGTGGGAAGCTCCCAAACAAAGGGCAATACAAAGGCGCCCAGTGCTGTACCCACCCAGCCGGTCAGAATGTTCATGGTGATGGGGTCTTCGGTTTTGGCCATTTTGCTGGTGAGCAAATGAAAACTGCCATTGGTCACAATCAGCATCAAGGGAAATATCAAAACCCAATCAAAGTGTTGGGTGCCAGGCCGCACCATGATCAGGGTGCCTATGAAGGCGCCAATCACCAAGGCCCAACGGAGCTTGCGCACTTTCTCGCCAAGCACCATGGCGGCCACTACAGTGACCACCAAGGGCGTGATGGACGCAATGGCGGTGAACTCGCCCACGGGCATGTGCTTCAAACCATAAAACGCACACAGGCTGCTGCCAAACAAGAGTGCGCCGCGCGCCAATTGAAATTGAGGGTGATCGGTTTTGAAGAGCGCCATGCCGCGTTGAGGCAAAAAGAAAACGGTGCTGAACAAGGCTTGAATCAGGTAGCGAAACCACAAAGCCAACATCAATGGAACACTGGCGCTGACGTGTTTGGTGGTGGTGTCCAGTACCGCAAAACATGCAACAGACAAAACGACGAAGCCAATGCCAGCGAGCGTTTGAGCAGGGGCGTGTTTCACTGGATCCGGTCTGACAACAGTTCCCACACGGGGGTCAGTTGCCCTGGTAACCAAGGCAAGGTGCCGAGGTCGGTGTGGCTTTCCTCGGGGCTGTGGAAGTCGCTGCCGCGAGAGGCTGCCAATTCGAATTCGAGTGCAGTGTCTGCGTATTGCAAGGCATCGGCGCTGGAATGACTGCCAGTGATGACCTCAACGGCGCGGCCACCGTGGTTTTTAAATTCAGTGAACAGCGCAAATTCTTCGTTGGCTGTGAAGCCATAACGCGCGGGGTGGGCAATGACGGCAATGCCGCCAGCGCCCGTGATCCATTTCACGGCATTCTCAAGCGAAGCCCAGCGGTGCGGCACAAAGCCGGGTTTGTTTTCGGTGAGGTACTTGCGAAACACTTCAGAGGTGTCTTTGCAAACGCCGGTTTCAACCAAAAAGCGTGCAAAGTGTGTGCGTGAAATGAGTTCGGGATTGCCAACGTATTTGAGGGAGCCTTCGTAGGCACCCATGATGCCCACCTTGGCCAAACCCTCTGACATTTCTTTGGCGCGCTCGCTTCGGCCGCCGCGTGTATTGCGCAGGCCTTGCACCAAGGCTTCGTTTTGATGGTCAAAGCCCAAACCCACAATGTGGACGGTTTTGCCTGCAAAGGTGATGGAAATTTCAACGCCGGTGAGGTACTTCATGCCCTCGGCTTTGGCTGCAGCCATGGCACGTTCTTGGCCACCAATCTCGTCGTGATCGGTGAGGGCCCACAATTGCACGCCGTTGGCTTTGGCGCGCGCGGCCAAGGCTTCCGGCGTGAGCGTGCCATCAGAGACCACGGAGTGGCAATGTAAATCGGCGTTGAGTAAGGGTTCCACAGGGGTATTTTAGGCGCAGTGGTGCAGGCTGTCTTGTCTGCCTGATAATTCGGGCAGAAACAGTGAGATTGCTATGGCCTTGATGATCACCGATGAATGCATCAATTGCGATGTGTGCGAACCTGAATGTCCCAATCAGGCGATCTACCTCGGCCCGGAAATTTACGAAATTGACCCCAACAAGTGCACCGAGTGCGTAGGCCATTTCGACGAACCTCAATGTGTGCAGGTATGCCCCGTGGCCTGTATTCCGGTCAATCCACAACACGTTGAAACCAAAGAGACCTTGTTCCAAAAGTACCAACGCCTGCAAAACGCGGCTTGAAAGCAGGGGCTGCCAAAGGGGCCGTGCTTAGACCCCTTCAGGTCGGGGAGGCTTGGGACGGGGTGGTTTGCTGGTGTGAATTTGCACCATGGCTTTTTCCATGTTGCCTTCCATCAGCAAATCGGCCGCTTTGACCGAGCGTGCAATGCTCTCGTGAATCAATTCGCGTTGTTCGGCCATCGGCTTTTTAAGCACCCAATTGGCCACTTCTGATTTAGCGCCAGGGTGACCAATGCCCAAACGCAAGCGCCAATAGTCGCCCGTACCCAATTGGGCGTGAATGTCGCGCAGCCCATTGTGGCCGGCATGGCTGCC
>CANGCI010000014.1 GCA_947451995.1 Comamonadaceae bacterium
AAGTGGTGGCAGCAGAAGTGATCGTGATACCACGCTCTTGTTCTTGCTCCATCCAGTCCATGGTGGCGGCGCCATCATGCACTTCACCAATTTTGTGATTCACACCGGTGTAAAAAAGAATACGCTCGGTGGTAGTGGTTTTACCCGCGTCAATGTGAGCGGAAATACCGATGTTGCGATAGCGCTCGATGGGAGTATTGCGAGCCATGATCAACCTCTTGGAATTCAGTTAAAACAAAAAATGCAAATGCCCTGCAGGGTCTCTACAGGGCTTTGCGGTGGTTGGCAGCGCAGCGCAAGGCTGCGCGACAACCTCCGGGATTTAGAAGCGGAAGTGTGAGAAGGCCTTGTTGGCTTCAGCCATACGGTGCACTTCATCACGCTTTTTCATCGCGCCGCCGCGACCTTCATTGGCCTCGAGCAACTCGTTGGCCAAGCGCAAAGCCATGGATTTTTCACCACGCTTACGGGCCGCTTCTTTGATCCAACGCATGGACAAAGCCAAGCGACGGACAGGGCGAACTTCGACAGGCACCTGGTAGTTGGCACCACCCACGCGGCGGGATTTAACTTCCACCATGGGTTTGACGTTGTTGATGGCGATTGAGAAAAGTTCAACAGGGTCTTTGCCTGTTTTCTTTTCCATGTTTTCCAAGGCACCATAAATGATGCGCTCGGCAACCGCTTTTTTGCCGCCTTCCATGATCACATTCATGAATTTGGAAAGTTCGACATTACCGAACTTGGGATCCGGCAGGATTTCACGTTTAGGGACTTCACGACGACGTGGCATATTTCACCTCTTTGCTTCAGTTGATGGCTGGACGTCCGATCCAGACACCCTGCAAATTCATCTTGAATTTGCACTTACTCGACTCCAACATGGAGTCACTTCGTTGAACGGGCTCGTCTAAAAACCTGAACAACACCTTTTTTTTGAAAGCTAACTTAAGCTTTCTTCGGGCGCTTAGCGCCATATTTGGAACGCGATTGCTTGCGATCTTTCACGCCTTGCAAATCGAGTGAACCGCGCACGATGTGATAACGCACACCAGGCAAGTCTTTCACACGACCGCCACGTACCAAAACCACGGAGTGTTCCTGCAAATTGTGGCCTTCACCACCGATGTAGGAAATCACCTCGAAGCCGTTGGTCAAGCGCACTTTGGCAACTTTACGCAGAGCGGAGTTAGGTTTTTTAGGCGTCGTGGTGTACACACGGGTGCACACACCGCGGCGCTGCGGAGAGTTTTGCATCGCAGGGCTTTTTGACTTGGTCTTTTCGACCTCGCGCCCCTGACGCACCAATTGATTGATGGTTGGCATTTAAAAAACGTCCCTAAACGTTTGGAATGAACAAAAAAATCTTCTCCGCCCCAAATGCGGAAAAGCCTTCTAGTATAACGTTGGAAAAGGGCTTGCGCAAAAATTTCTATCAGGCAAGTATTTGCAGTTAAGTTTGCAAGTACCAACTTTTCTCATTTGATCCACAAACGCAGAGCATCCCAAGCGCGGCCCAACACGCCCGCCTGTTCAACAGTGTCTAAAGCCTGCAAAGGCATGTCGACCCAAAGCTGTTCGCCACGGTAAATTTGGAGACTTCCGATCGCTTGCCCCCTGATGACGGGCGCCACCAAAGGCTCAGGTCGGACCAATTGGGTTTTGATTTGGGATGCCGTGCCCGTGGGGACCGCCACCACCAGCGCATCAGAGCGCCCCAATTTAACCGTGGAAGCCTTGCCCTTCCAAATGGCGGGCGTGGCAACGGCTTGTCCCGGTTCAAACAACTTGACCGCATCAAAGGCGGTGTATCCCCAGTTCAACAGTTTTTGAGCTTCGTTGGCGCGCGCAATTTCGCTGTTGGCACCCAGCACAATGGCCATCAAACGGCGTGAGCCCAGATTGGGAAACTCTCGCTTGGCTGTGGCCACCAAGCAATAACCTGCCGCATCGGTGTGGCCCGTTTTAAGGCCATCGACCGTCGGATCTTTGAAAAGCAACAAATTGCGATTGCTGTCATTGGCTGCCGGGGTGCCGGGATAGCGGTATTTTTTGATGGCATAAGTGCCCATGTATTCAGGGAAGTCACGCATCAAACGCGTGGCCAAAGTGCCGAGATCGCGTGCCGTGGTGGTTTGCCCAGCTTCTGTCTGGCCCTCGGGATTTTTGTAGCTGGTGTTTTTCATGCCAAGTACTTTGGCTTGGTCGTTCATCATCTGCACAAAGCGCTCTACCGTGCCGCCCACCCCTTCGGCCAACGCCACGGTGGCATCGTTGCCCGACTGAACCACCATGCCTTTGATCAAATCTTCAACCGGCACCTTCATTTTGGGATCAATGAACATGCGTGAGCCAGGCATCTTCGATGCACGCTCACTGACGCCCAAGCTTTGCTTCAAATCGATCTTTTTCGACTTCAGCGCATCAAACACCAAATAAGCACTCATGAGTTTGGTCAAGGACGCCGGCTCAACGGGCATGTCCAACTCACGCGAAGCCAAGATTTGATTGGCCGTGACGTCGAGCAACAGGTAGGCCCGCGCGGCAACCTCTGGCGGTTCTGGCGCCGATTGGGCTTGGGCATGGAGCGAGGGCAACGCCCACAGCAAAACTGTTGCTGTCCAACACACCATTGCGCGACAGACATCGCGACGAGAGGCTTTGAAGAAAGAGCGCATGCTGCCCGTTGTCATTTCAAGCACGCAGGTGGCGGCTGACCAAGGATCGAAGCAAGGGCAATTGCCCATGAAAAAAGTGCTCAACACCAGGAATCACGGTTACCGGCAATGACTGAGGCCGGGCCCAATCCATCACGCTGGCCAAAGGCACGGTGTCGTCGACTTCACCGTGAACCACCAAGGTTTTGTCATGCAGTTCAGGTAGAACTGGGGCCACCTGAAACCGTGAAGCTGCTGTGCCGACCAGCACCAGTTTTTTCAGTTGCTCTGTGGGTGCCAATTGCGCGGCCACATGGCTGGTGACATAGGCCCCAAATGAAAAGCCCGCCAGTGCCAAGCCCATGGACTCAGGGCCTGGATTTTGACTTTGACTTTGCGCGATGACCGACAACATGTCATCGAGCTCGCCACGGCCTTCGTCGTACACGCCCGCACTGGCGCCAACGCCGCGAAAATTAAAGCGAATGGCGCGCCAGCCGTTTTGAACAAACGCCTTGGCCATGGTTTGAACCACCTTGTTTTGCATCGTGCCGCCAAACAAAGGGTGAGGATGGGCAATGACCGCAATGCCTTGGAACGCGCCCTCGACAGGCTCGTCCTGAAGACCTTCCAGCACGCCAACTGGCCCTTGAAACTGCACGGATTGCGTGGCTGTGTTCATCAGCGTCCCACGTCGGGCGGTGTCACCAAGCGCTGCACGACTTGCCCGTTCTTCAGATGGCTGTCGACAATTTCATCAATGTCCGAATTGTCAACAAAGCTGTACCACGTGCCTTCGGGATAAACCACGGCCACAGGTCCGCCTGCACAGCGATCTAAACACCCAGCTTTGTTGACGCGAACTTTGCCCGCGCCAGCCAAGCCCAAATCCTTGACGCGGGATTTGCAATGGTCAAAAGCGGCTTGGGCACCTTGCAAAGCACAACAGGCTTCGCCATTCTTTCTTTCGTTCAAACAGAAAAAAATATGGCGCTCGTAGTAGGGGGTTTTGTTTTCACTCATTCGCTCATTTTAGAGGGGCGAGATGAGGACAGGCGGCGCATCAAATAGACCAATAAAACGAAAGGCCAAAGCCAACCCATCCACTGGATCAAGCCGTGAAAACGGATGAATTGACCTTGCTCCCAGTTTTGCAAAGTCAATGCAAAGTAAGCACTGGCTGACGCGTTGTTCAGCATGGTCAGTTGCAATACCAAGCCCACCAGCGCCAGCACTTGCAATGGTTTTTCACGGACCCACATCAAAGGCAAGGCCAAGAGGGCCGCCAGCGCCAAGCCCAACTGAACCGGTGGATTGATCCACCCCCATGCATGCGCAGGCCCATAAGTCAGGGCGGCAGACAAAGCAGTGAAGGCCAAACCCGCAGCGACCAAGAGGCCCCATGCGATGGCTTTTTGATGCACATGTCGAATCAAGCTAAACGCCAACATGCAGGGCAACAGCTGCCCCAAGCTGACACACAAAACTTCATAAACAGGCAGCAGCGGTTGCAACTCCACTTCGCGAACCGGCAACCAATCAAGCCACGGGGTGTCTTGCAACCACAAGGCCAGCGCATCTTCTGTGCGCTCCAGAATTTGACCCAAGCCCAAAGGGACAGGCGCTGGAAATAACAAGGCCACAGGCCACAAAGCCAGCAGCACCAAGGCGCCTCTGGCGTCTGCATCAAACCAATTGGCGCGAAAACGACTCCAGCGGTCCAAAAAGCCAAACCGCTCTAAGGTCCAAGCCAAGGACGCGCCCATCAGGGTGCCCACCGTATTGAGCTCCCAATCGACATTGGATGGCACGCGCGCTGGCAGGAAAAGTTGCAAGGACTCTAGACCAAGCGACAGCAAGGAGCCGGCCATGACGGTGATCGTGACGGCGGGTAAATGTCGGGCACTGCGCCTGAGTGCCAACACACCGATGAATCCCAAAGGTGCATAGCCAAGCACATTGGCCAACACATCAAAACCGGTCCAGTAGCGCGGCCAAGGGGCCAACAAAAAGGCGGTCCAATCGACCCCTTGCGAGCGCCAGCTCTCGAAAGGGTAAAGACTGGCGTAGACGATCAGTGCGGCGTAAATACCGGCCAAGGGCCAAGCCGCGGTCTTTTGCATAGCCCTTAAAACGGTTTCACAACCACAAAGACCACAACCGCCACCAACATCAAAACGGGCGCTTCATTGAACCAGCGGTACCAAACATGGCTGTGGGTATTTTGGTTCGCCTCAAACTTTTTCAACAGTCCGCCACACATGTGGTGATAGCCCACAACCAAAAGCACCACGGCCAATTTGGCATGCATCCATGCGTTGCCGGGGCCCCATCCAATGCCAATGCCCCACCAAAGCCAAACACCCAGCGCAACGGCGGGCACCGACAACAAGGTGGTGAATCGGAGCAGCTTGCGGGCCATGAGCAAGAGTCGCTCACGCTCAGCCACGGAGTCTTCTGGCACCATGGCCAAATTGACAAAGATGCGTGGCAAGTAAAACAAGCCAGCAAACCAGCTGGCCACGAAGACGATGTGAAAGGCTTTTATCCAGAGCATGGGGCAAGTGTAGCGCTGAGGCTTGTTTTTGAACAAGCGCGACGGCTTGATGTGCCTCAAGATTTCTCAGCCGGCGATCTCTCTCAATTCCCTCAAAACAAGAAACTTCAGGCACAATTTTCAAATGACACCGATTCACACGCCTTACCCCTTGAGCCGGCCCCGCCGACTGCGTCGCACAGACTTTTCACGGCGCTTGGTGCGCGAACATCAACTGAGCGTTGACGATTTGATTTACCCCGTGTTTGTGCTCGACGGCCAAAATCAACGCCAGGCCGTCAGTTCCATGCCCGGCGTAGAGCGCTTGAGTTTGGACTTGTTGTTGCCTGTGGCCGAAGATTGCGTGAAATTGGGCATCCCCGTCATGGCCCTCTTTCCCGTCATCGACAGCGCACTCAAAGACCCTCAAGGCAACGAAGCCCTCAACCCCGACGGCTTGGTCCCTACGGTGGTCCGGGCTTTGAAAAAGAACTTCCCCCAATTGGGCGTGATGACCGATGTGGCCCTCGACCCCTTTACCAGCCACGGTCAAGACGGTTGGCTGGACGAAGAAGGCTACATCTTGAACGATCCCACCGTGGGCCAGCTGGTCAAACAAGCCTTGGTGCAAGCCGATGCAGGCGTCGACATGGTGGCGCCGAGTGACATGATGGATGGCCGCATTGGTGCCATTCGACAGGCCCTCGAAGCCAAGGGGCATGTGCACACGCAGATCATGGCCTACAGCGCCAAGTACGCCAGTTCGTTTTACGGCCCTTTCCGCGATGCGGTGGGCTCTGCCGCCAATTTGGGCAAAGGCAACAAAAAAACCTACCAAATGGACCCGGGCAATATCAACGAAGCATTGCGCGAAGTGGCCATCGACATTGCAGAAGGTGCTGACATGGTGATGGTCAAACCCGGCATGCCCTATTTGGATGTGGTGCGCCGTGTCAAAGATGAATTTGGTGTGCCCACATTTGCGTATCAGGTGTCGGGAGAGTACGCCATGTTGAAAGCAGCGGCACAAAATGGCTGGCTTGACCATGATGGTGTGATGATGGAAAGTTTGTTGGCATTCAAACGTGCTGGCGCCGACGGCATCTTGACTTACTTTGCACGCGATGCCGCGCGCCTGCTGAACAAAGCCTAAGCCCTTCACATCTCTCACTCACAAATTTATATTGCATGCGCGTCTTTACCGTTTCAGGCACCCACGTTCAAGATGCGTTGTCCTTGCCTCGTGCATTGCCTGAAAACGGCTATGTCTGGATTGCTTGCGCCAGAAGCTATTTCTTGTCTGAGCAACAACACGTGCAAGAAACTTTGCAGAGCCTCACAGGCCATCATCTGCTTGATTTGCATGTGTCAGATTTGCTCAATGGACAACTGCCATCGCGCTTTGATTTGACCTCTTATTACGATGTGTTGGTGTTCCGCCGCTTGGCTGCCAGCAACACCAGTGAAAGAGAAACAATTCAATCACCCACTGGCCTGAAGTCCAAAACCAAACTGTCGGGTCCGCCCGCCCTCAGAAGGGTCGACACCAGCCCCATTGGCTTTGCGGTTTTTGACAATGTGCTCCTCACCGTCCATCCCGATGATTGCGCCATTCGCGAAGCTTATGCAGCGCGTCTGTTGGCAGCCAGCAGCCACGGACAAACCACAGTTGCTGCTGAATTGCCAAGCTCACCGACTTCGGACGGATTGGACGACCGGTCAACAGGCGCTCGCGGCATCCCTGTCACCCCAGCTGACATGATGCTGCGCATGGTCAGCCAAGTGGTCGATGTGTATTTGGATTTGCGCAGAGACCTGACGCGTCAGCTAGACCATTGGCAAGCTGAGCTGATCAACCCAGACACCCGCTTTAACAACTGGTCCGCCCTGTTAGAAGCGCGTCTGTCCTTGCATCACCTTGACGAAATCTGCGAAGACCAACGCAGCGCCATGCAAGATTGGCTCGAGTCATTGAACACGTGGACGCCGCCCACTTCAAATGCTTTGATCAAAGAGCATGAAATACTGAAAGTGCGCAGCCGCGATGTTTTAGAGCACATCGACCGTGTGGTGCATCACGTGCGGCGCTTAGAGCAAAGCATTGAAACAGCGGTACAAATTCATTTCAACGCGCAAAGCAATCGCACCAATGAAACCATGCGAACGCTGACATCCATCACGGCCATTTTCTTGCCCTTGAATTTGATTGCCGCCATCTTCGGAATGAACTTTGAAGTCATTCCTTTGTTGCACGACAGCGCCGGTTTTTGGTGGACGATTGGCAGCATGCTCCTGATCGCGGCCACATTGGCTTGGCTGTTTTGGCGCAAGCGTTATTTGGCGCGATCAGGTCGCTAAGTTTCGATCAGGTTTGATCAGCCTAAATGCTGCTTGAAAAAAGCCAAAGTTCTTTGTTGGGCCAATGCCGCTGATTCGGCGTGCCATGCCCCTCGGTGATTGCAATTAAAGCCATGGTGCGCGGAATAGGTAAAGACTTGCGCCTGCGGATGCGCCGTTTGGAAAGCCGCCACCGACGCCATTGAAATCCACTTGTCTTCTTCTGCAAAGTGCGCCATCACCGGCACTTTGGATTGACGTGCGGATTCAGCTTCTGTGGTCATGCCGCCACCGTAATAAGGCGCAGCAGCCGACAAGCCGTTGAGCAAGCACGCAGCGCGCCAAGTCAACAAGCCGCCCCAGCAATAACCCACCACGCCGACTTTGCCACCACACATTTTGTGCGCGTGGTCAATGCTGGCTTGAATGTCTTGCAATGCGCCAGGTGCAGGCAAAGCTTCAATGGCGGTTTTGAGGGCCATGCCTGCGCCCATGTCGGCCTCTGCATAGCCCAACTCGACATTGGCTTGTGCACGGTGGAACATGGCGGGTGCGATGGCCAAATAACCTTCTTTGGCATAGGCATCGGCCACTTCACGAATGTGGGTGTTCACACCAAAAATTTCTTGAATCACAACGACGGCCGCCTTGGCCGGTGTGGCGGGCTCGGCCACATACGCTGGAAATTGTGTGCCGTCTGCGGCCGTTAATTGAATGAAAGTTCCCATCAAGTTCTCCTTTAAGTGTGACTGCTTGCAAGTGCGCGCTCAACAAAGTCAAGTCGGTCTTGTCCCCAGAAAATTTCACCGTCGACCACATACGACGGTGCGCCAAACACACCGGCATCAATGGCCATTTGCGTGTAAGACTCGTATCGCATTTGCGCAGCTTGACTGTAGGCCTGCTCTAAACAACTGGCTGGTAAGTTTTGTTCTTTCAGCAACTCAGCCAAGGTCTTCTCATCGGCAATGTTGCGCTGCTGCGCCCACACCGCAGACAAAATAGCACCACTGATGGCCATGGCAGCCTTCGGACCTGCGGCCATGTCGACCGCAATGATGAGCTTGGCCGCGTCGTCGCCGCCGACTGGGAAATAAGTTGGTTTGACATGCAAGGGGGCGCCCAGCCATTTGCTAAAGCGCGCCAATTCAGTCAAGCGGTAGGCTTGCCTTTGGGGCGCGCGTTGACCCAAGGGCAAGCCCCCAGAGATGGGAAAAACTTTGCCACCCAAATCAATGGGCATAACGCGCACACTGGCGCCTGCGCCATCCAGAATTTGCTGAAAGCGCTGATGCCCCAAGTAAGCCCAAGGGCTTTGGGGGGCGAAATAATAGTCGACTGTGTGACTCACAAAAGGCTCCTGGTTAAGGTAATCTGCACGTTGAGTGCCGAAGCACCAGACAGTGTTTTACCCGTTAACCCATTATTCTGCAGGAGACATGCAATGCGCAAAGTAGTTTTGGTCACAGGCGGGAGCCGCGGCATTGGTGCTGCAACCTGCGTTTTGGCAGCTCAAAAGGGCTGGGATGTTGCCGTCAATTACACCTCCAACGCCAAAGCCGCAGACGATGTGGTGCAACAAGTCAAGGCCGCAGGCGGGCGTGCCATCGCCGTCCAAGCCGATGTGGCCGACGAAGACCAAGTCTTGGCCATGTTCCAAAAAGTGCGCGCAGAGTTGGGCCCGCTTCAAGGCTTGGTCAACAACGCCGGTGTGGTCGATGTGTCTGCAAGGCTTGATGAAATGAGCATGGCGCGCTGGCGCCGCATGTTTGACATCAACGTCTTGGGCTCCATGCTGTGCGCGCGCGAAGCCATTTTGCAAATGAGCACCAAGCACGGTGGTCAGGGCGGCAGCATCGTGAACTTGTCCAGCGCGGCGGCCAGACTTGGCTCGCCGGGTCAGTATTTGGATTACGCAGCCGCCAAAGGTGCCATCGACAGTTTCACTTTGGGCTTGGCCAAAGAAATTGCCGGCGAAGGCATTCGGGTCAATGCCATTCGACCTGGCTTGATTGACACCGAAATTCACGCCTCCGGCGGCCTGCCCAATCGCGTTAAGGACCTGGAACATTTGGTACCTGCCAAGCGCGGCGGCTCTGCCATGGAAGTGGCGCAGGCCATCGTGTGGCTGCTGTCTGATGAGGCCAGCTACACCACCATGAGCTTGATTGATGTGTCAGGTGGTCGATGATGGCTGGTGCACCTGCCGACAAGATTCAGTATTACTGGGAAGACATGCAACCCGGAAGCGTGCGCGATCTGGGCACCATCACACCCACACGCGAAGAGATCATTGCCTTTGCAACTCAGTTTGACCCCCAGCCATTTCACCTGGACGATGACGCTGCCAAGGCCTCCGTGTTTGGCGGCTTGTGCGCCAGCGGATGGCACACTTGTTCCATGGCCATGCGCTTGATGGTGACGCAGTTTTTACAAAAGTCTGCCAGCTTGGGCTCGCCTGGCCTTGAAAACGTCCAGTGGAAGAAGCCGGTTTTCCCCAACGACACCTTGCACCTCCAACACACCATCCTAGAAACTCGACCCATGCGCTCCAAACCAGATGTGGGATTGGTCCGCACCGCTTGGGACATGCGCAACCAGCATGGTGAGAGCGTGTTGCACATGGAAGGCTGGGGCATGTTCAGACGCAGACATCCAGCACAAGACGCCGCCACAAACGATTAACATTCACGTTCTATTCAACTCAAGAATTCAGCCATGTCCGTCACTTCCATTGCCCATTACATTTCTGGCCAAAAAACGGCTGGCACTTCCACACGCGCACAAGACGTCTTCAACCCTGCAACCGGGGCCGTGACAGCAAGCGTCAAATTGGCCAACGTTCAAGATGTTGCGCAAGCCGTTGCGGCGGCGCAAGCTGCTTTTCCCGGCTGGGCCGATACGCCCCCCCTCCGACGCGCTCGTGTGATGTTCAAATTCTTGGAGTTGTTGAACCAAAATCGAGACACACTGGCTCACATGATCACGGCCGAGCACGGCAAGGTGTTCACCGATGCACAAGGCGAAGTGACGCGCGGTATCGACATTGTGGAGTTTGCGTGTGGCATTCCGCAATTGCTCAAAGGCGACTTCACCGACCAAGTTTCAACCGGCATCGACAACTGGACGATGCGCCAGCCTTTGGGCGTGGTGGCGGGCGTCACCCCCTTTAACTTTCCCGTCATGGTGCCCATGTGGATGTTTCCTGTGGCCATTGCCTGCGGCAACAGCTTTGTCTTGAAGCCCAGCCCGCTCGATCCCAGCCCCAGTTTGTTCATGGCCGAATTGCTCAAACAAGCTGGCTTGCCCGATGGCGTGTTCAATGTTGTGCAAGGCGACAAAGAAGCGGTTGACGCACTGGTCGAACACCCCGATGTCAAAGCTGTGAGCTTTGTGGGCTCCACGCCCATCGCCAACAGCTTGTATGAAAACGGCGCGCGCCACGGCAAACGCGTGCAAGCTTTGGGCGGTGCTAAAAACCACATGGTGGTGATGCCGGATGCCGATATTGAGCAAGCTGTAGATGCTTTGATTGGCGCAGCTTACGGCTCTGCTGGCGAGCGTTGCATGGCCATCAGTGTGGCCGTGCTGGTGGGCGATGTGGCTGAAAAATTGATGCCCTTGTTGCTTGAGAAAACACGCGCACTCAAAGTTTTGAACGGCACCAATTTGGCCGCCGAGATGGGCCCCATCGTGACCGCTGCGGCCAAGCAACGCATCACGGGTTACATCGACGCAGGTGTGGCCGAAGGCGCCAAGCTGTTGGTCGACGGCCGTCAGTTTGATGGCGCCAAAGCAGGTGCAGGTTGCGACAATGGCTTCTGGTTGGGCGGCACCTTGTTTGACAACGTCACCACCGACATGAAAATTTACAAAGAAGAAATTTTTGGTCCTGTGTTGTCTTGCGTGCGTGTCAAAGATTTTGGTGAAGCGGTGCAAATCATCAACGACCATGAATTTGGCAACGGTGTGAGTTGCTTCACACGCGATGGCAATGTGGCGCGTGAGTTTTCACGTCGCATTCAAGTGGGCATGGTGGGCATCAACGTGCCGATTCCTGTGCCCATGGCTTGGCACGGTTTTGGTGGTTGGAAGCGCAGCTTGTTTGGCGACATGCACGCGTATGGCGAAGAGGGCGTGCGTTTTTACACCAAGCAAAAATCGATCATGCAGCGCTGGCCCGAGAGCATTGGCAAGGGCGCCGAGTTTGTCATGCCCACCGCCAAATAATTCATGAACGACAGCACCTTTGATTACATCATCGTTGGCGCGGGAACAGCCGGTTGCCTGTTGGCCAATCGCTTGTCCGCAGACGCCAGCAAGCGGGTGCTGTTGATTGAAGCCGGCAAGCGTGACGATTACCACTGGATCCACATTCCTGTGGGCTATCTGTATTGCATTGGCAACCCACGCACCGATTGGTTGTACCAAACCGAAGCGGCCGATGGCCTGAATGGCCGCAGCTTGCGCTACCCCCGCGGCAAAGTGTTGGGTGGCTGCAGCAGCATCAATGGCATGATTTACATGCGCGGCCAATCACGCGACTACGATCAATGGGCGCAACTCACCGGCAGCGATGATTGGCGTTGGGATCGGTGCTTGCCTTATTTCAAAGCGCACGAAGACCATTACAAAGGCGCAAGCCCACTGCATGGCGCCAAAGGCGTCAAGCCAGAATTGTTTGACAGTGCTGGCGCATCTGACGCCAAGTCTCTGGACTATTTCAAAGTGCTCAAAGCCCGACAAGCCGGTGGCGAATGGCGCATTGAAAAACAACGTCTCAGTTGGGGCGTGCTTGATGCCTTTTCACAAGCCGCACAACAAGCGGGCATTCCGGCCACAGAAGATTTCAACCAAGGCAACAACGAAGGCATTGGTTATTTTGAAGTGAACCAAAGAAGCGGCTGGCGTTGGAACACGGCCCAAGCTTTTTTGCGTCCTACCTGTTTTGCACGTCCCAACTTTGAGTTGTGGACGCAAGCGCAGGTGGCAGGCCTTGTTCTCGAAACCGATGCGAACGGTGCCAAACGCTGCACCGGTGTCAAGGTTTGGGATGGCCATCAACTGGTCACCGCGACCGCCACACGCGAAGTGGCTTTGAGTGCTGGCAGCATTGGCTCTGCGCAAATTTTGCAGTTGTCAGGCATTGGCAATCCCGATCTTCTCAAGCCAGTGGGCGTTGAAGTACAGCACGATTTGCCAGGTGTCGGGGCCAACCTGCAAGACCATTTGCAAATACGCTCGGTCTACAAAGTGAAGCATGCCAAGACACTCAACACCTTGGCCAACAACTGGTGGGGCAAAGCCAAAATTGGTTTGGAATATGCCATGTCACGCAGTGGTCCGATGAGCATGGCGCCCAGTCAATTGGGGGCCTTCACCAAAAGCGATCCCTCACAAGCCTGGGCCAACATTCAATACCATGTACAGCCCCTCAGCTTGGATGCATTTGGTGAGCCGCTACACAACTTCCCGGCCATCACGGCCAGTGTGTGCAACTTGAATCCCACCAGCCGCGGCAGCGTCACTTTGAAGAGCCCTGACTTCAAAGACGCACCGGCCATTGCACCCAATTACCTGAGCACCAATGCAGACCGCCAAGTAGCGGCCGACAGTCTGCGCGTAACACGCCGCATCATGTCGCAAGCGGCCATGGCGAGGTACGAGCCCGAAGAGTTCAAGCCTGGGGTGCAATACCAAACAGATGAAGAGCTGGCCAAGCTGGCAGGCGACATTGCCAGCACCATTTTTCATCCGGTCGGTACAACACGCATGGGCCGCGATGATGACGCCATGGCGGTGGTCAACAGTCAACTTCAAGTCCGCGGCATCCGCGGTTTGCGCGTGGTCGATGCCGGCGTCATGCCCACCATCACCAGCGGCAACACCAACAGCCCCACCTTGATGATTGCGGAAAAGGCAGCGCATTGGATGGCTTTGGACGCCACGGGAAATCCCTGATGGGAATGTCCTATGAAGCAAGATACATTTCATGCACTCGATGAACTGCAGTTTGGGTTCGTTTTGAGGGCAGAGGAGACACCCAAACTACTCGAACATGAACATCCAAAACGAGATGTAACTTTTGATAGGCGCCGCGAAAGCGGCGCTTTTTTTCATGGAATTACTGATCGTCTCTCTCGCGTCCTTGTTTGCCGGCATGGTCGATTCGATCGTTGGCGGGGGTGGCCTGATTTTGGTCCCCGCACTCTTCGCCACATTTCCATCTGCTCCCCCAGCCACCTTGGTCGGCACCAACAAAAGCGCCGCCATTTGGGGCACTGCATTTGCCACGTACCAGTTCAGCAAAAAAGTAGACATGCGATGGGGCGCCCTGATGCCTGCTGCCAGTGCAGGCTTGCTCGGCTCATTGCTAGGCGCATGGACGGTCACGGAGGTTGACCCCAGTTTTTTACGCAAAGCCTTGCCCTTTATTTTGTTGGCCTTGCTGGCCTACACGCTGGCCAAGAAAGACATGGGGCAACGTCACGAGCCTCGCTTCAAAGGTCGGCAAGAAGCCATTGCGGCCATGGTCATGGGGCTGTTGATTGGCTTTTACGATGGCTTCTTTGGCCCTGGCACTGGCAGTTTTTTTGTCTTCGCATATGTGCGCTTGTTGGGATACGACTTTCTCAACGCTTCAGCTTCTGCCAAGTTGATGAACACCGCCACCAATTTTGCAGCGCTGGTGTTGTTCACCTTGCAAGGCCATGTGTGGTGGCATCTGGCACTGCCCATGGCTTTGGCGAATGTGCTCGGCAGTTTGCTGGGCACGCGCTTGGCCTTGAAGCACGGTGCGGGCTTTGTGCGCTATGTATTTTTGGCCGTGGTGGCGGCCCTGATTGTGAAAACGACTTACGACGGATTTTTCCGCTGAGGTGCAAACTGGGTGTAGGCCACCCCCATCAAGGCAATGGCAGCCCCGACCAACTTGATCACGGTGTATTGCTCTCCCGTGAGGGCCCAAGCAAACAAACCCGCAACAGGCGGCATGAGGTACATCAAGGGTGCGGTTTTGGCCACGCCCCTCACTTGGTTCACCCAGCCCCACACCAACCAACCGCCAAACGCTGAAATCAAAATGGACCACGCCATGGCCGCCCAGCCTTGCAAACCCAAACTGTCCCAAGGCGCTTCAAGGCCAGCAGGAATGGACAAGAGCATGACGGGCAAACCACCCCACAAGGTGGCGTAACCCATCGTGAGTACGCTGCCATGTTGCTCGAGCAGGGGCTTGGCTTGAACGGTGTAATAAGAAAACAGTACCGCGGCCACAAACAACATCACATCGCCGCCACTGGCACGCCAGTCGCCTTTGAGCAATTTGTCAGACAAGAAAAGCAACACGCCTGCGAATGCAACCATCACACCGATCACTTGGGTGCGTTGCAACTTTTCATGGCCTTTCCAGCGCAAGATCAACAGGGTGAAGATAGGACCACATGCCAAGATCACAGAGCTTGAAAATGGCGTTGACAAATGAATGCCGTAACACACGATGCCCACGTGCAAGCTGTGTCCCACAAAGCCCAAACGCGCCAAGGCCATCACATCTTGGCGCGGTAACGGCGGCAGAAATTGACCCAGCGTGACGCGCATCAAGATGAGCGCACACACAGGCATGATGAGATAGCGCGCCAGCAAAAATCCACTGGGCGTGAGCGTGTTCAGCAGGTACTTTTGCACACTGAAGTTGGCGCCCCAGATCAAAATCAAGACAAGGGCGGCGCTCAGCGCCAATCGCTGCGGTGCCGAATGTTTCAATCCTTGACCACCACTGGCACGCGTGCTGCCAAAGCACACATCAATTCGTAGCCTACCGTGCTGGCTGCTTGCGCAACTTCGTCAATGGCAACGCCCGTTGTGGGACTTGCTTGGGATGTGCTTTTTTGAGCCAGGCCCCACAGGGTCACTTCGCTGCCCACATCGGCATGCGGCAAATCAGTGAGGTCCACCGTGAGCATGTCCATGCTGACACGGCCTAGCGTACGCGTACGATGACCGTCCACACAAACGGGGGTGCCTGTTGGGGCAATGCGCGGATAGCCGTCGGCATAACCACACGCCACCACGCCAATTCGCATTGGGCAGTCGGCTACAAATGCCGAGCCATAGCCCACCGTGTCACCTGCTTGCAAATGTTGCACAGCAATGATGTTGGCATTCAAACTCATGACGGGTTTCAAACCCCAGTCTTGGGCTGAGTGCAAAGGGAAATCGGGCGAACTGCCATACAGAGCAATGCCAGGTCGGATCCAGTCTGCGCGCACAGCTAAATCTTTGGCGTGGCGCAAGCTTGCTGCGCTGTTGCACAAACTTCGTTCGCCAGACAAATCATGGGTGTATTGGTGAAAGATCGACATGGCCGCTGCAATGCCTTTCTCACCATCGGCGTCACTGAAGTGCGTCATGAGTGAAATTTCATCCACTTGCGGCAATGCGTTCAATCGCGTCCAAGCGGCCCGGAAGGCCTGAGGGGCAAATCCCAAACGGTTCATGCCACTGTTCATTTTGAGAAAGACCCGATGCGGCTGATGGGTTTTGTGCACCGCCAGCATGTCGATTTGCGCTTCGCAGTGCACAACGTGCCACAGGTTCAATCGAGAACACAACTCCAAATCACGCGTCTCAAACACCCCTTCCAGCAACAGAACAGGTCCACGCCAACCCAGTTGGCGAACGCGTTCAGCCTCCGTCAAGTCCAGCAGCGCAATGCCGTCTGCGGCCCGCAAACCCTCGAACACACGCTCAATGCCATGGCCATAAGCGTTGGCCTTGACCACGCCCCAGACCAGCGCATCGGGGGCTGCAGCTTTGATTTGCGACAGGTTGTGGCGCAAGGCTTGAATGTCGATGGTGGCCTGAATCGGTCTTGGCATGTCGGATCGTTACAAAAACGGCGATCAATCTCGCGGGTAGAAGCCTAGATTGTGGCACTACAGAGCGTGATATAACTGAAACTTACGCCAACACAAGCTTGCGAGTGTTGCTTTGATACTTTTCCTAATTTTCGAATTCGGCCTTTTGCCTGATCGATTCACTGCATGAATTCATGAAGCGCGGTTTCTACACCATCATGGCGGCCCAGTTTTTCAGTTCGCTGGCCGACAACGCGCTTTTCGTCGCGGCGGTAGAACTGATTCGCACCAGCGGTGGCGCAGAGTGGCAGCGCGCAGCCCTTGTGCCCATGTTTGCATTGTTTTATGTGGTGCTGGCACCCTTTGTAGGCGCCTTCGCTGATGCCAGACCCAAAGGCGAAGTGATGTTCATCAGCAATGCCATCAAAGTCTTTGGTTGCTTGATGATGTTGTTTGGGACGCACCCCTTGCTGTCCTACGCCATTGTCGGTTTGGGCGCTGCAGCCTACTCGCCCGCCAAATATGGCATCTTGACCGAATTGCTGCCCGCCTCGCAATTGGTCAAAGCCAACGGTTGGATTGAAGGCCTCACCATCGCATCGATCATTTTGGGCGTGTTGGTGGGCGGTCAATTGGTGGGCACGCATGTCTCTGAGTATTTGTTGAGCTTTGATTTTCCGCTCGTCGATACAGGCATTGACACAGCGCCAGAAGCTGCCATTTTGCTGTTGATCACGTTCTATGCTTTGGCCGCTTGGTTCAACACCCGCATTCCCAAAACGGGCGTCGCCATGCGCGCCATGCCCCAGAATTTGATGGCCTTGTTGCCCGATTTTTGGGATTGCAACACTCGCCTGTGGAAAGACCGCTTAGGCCAAATCTCCTTGGCAACAACCACTTTGTTTTGGGGCGTCTCTGGCAACTTGCGCTACATCGTCTTGGCATGGAGCGCCGCGGCCCTGGGCTACAGCACCACGCAGGCCTCTAGCTTGGTCGGCGTGGTGGCCATTGGCACTGCGGTTGGCGCTGTGGTGGCTTCTGTCCGAATGAAGTTGCATCAGGCCACGCGCGTCATGCCACTGGGCATTGCCATGGGCGTGTTGGTGATGGCCATGAATTTCATCGACAACGTGTGGGTGGCCGCGCCCTTTCTCATTTTGTTGGGCGCCTTGGGCGGTTTCTTGGTCGTGCCCATGAACGCATTGTTGCAACACCGAGGTCACAACTTGATGGGTGCAGGTCGTTCGATTGCGGTCCAAAATTTCAACGAACAAGCGTGCATCTTGATGTTGGGTGGCTTCTACAGTTTCTCGACAGGTATGGGCTTGTCAGCCTTTGGCGCCATCACCGCCTTTGGCTTTGTGGTGGCCAGCATCATGTGGGTCATCAAGCGCTGGCATGAGCACAACCTGCGCGAGCACAGTGCGGTGTTGAATCACTTGATCGACGTTGCCAAAAACGACAACCTTCACGGCTAACAAGCCATTCTGAATTTTTTGAAGCAGGTGCACCCCATGAAATCAATCTATGACTTCGACGCCATTCAAATGAATGGTCAACCCTTGGCGCTGGCTTCACTGCGCGGCCAAGTGATGTTGATCGTGAACACCGCCAGTGCCTGTGGCTTCACACCCCAGTTTGGGGGTTTAGAAAAAATTCACCAAGCCTACAAAGACCAAGGCTTGGCCGTGTTGGGATTTCCTTGCAATCAGTTTGGCAGCCAAGATCCTGGCAGCAACGAGTCGATTGCCAGCTTCTGCCAACTGAACTATGGTGTGAGTTTTCCCATGATGGAAAAGATCAAGGTGAACGGTCCCGAAGCGCACCCCCTTTACCAATGGTTGTGCGCAGAAGCTCCCGGCTTGTTAGGCAGCAAGGCCATCAAATGGAACTTCACCAAGTTCTTGATTGGCCGCGATGGCCGCGTGCTCAAACGTTATGCGCCCATGGACAAGCCAGAGAACATTGGCAAAGACATTGAAGCTGCACTAGCAGCTTGAAGAACGCAGGCAGCAAAGCCTGCGGCATTTGCGACACGACGTGCGCTGCTTAAGCACTCAGCGTCAAGGCCTCGTCCACCAACTCCACCCAGTGCCGAACGGGAACGTCAGCGCCACTTTGTAAATGGGTGATGCAACCAATGTTGGCGCTCAAAATGGCCTTGGGTTGCAACTTGTTCAGATGGCCCAATTTGCGATCACGCAAGGCATACGCGGTATCGGCTTGCAAGACAGAGTAAGTACCTGCTGAGCCGCAGCACAAGTTGGACTCTAGCGCCGTGACTCGCAACTGAAAACCCAATTGACCTAACTGCGCTTCAACGCCGCCCTTCAATTGCTGCCCGTGCTGCAAGGTGCAAGGTGGGTGATAGGCCAGGGGCCCTGCTGCGGCCACCACCTCGGGTTTCAAACGCTTTTGAAGTTCAGGCAAACACAAAGGCAACAACTCACTCAGGTCCCGTGTGAGTTCTGAAATGCGTTTGGCTTTGTCTGCATACTGCGCATCGTGTTGCAACAAGTGGCCATATTCTTTGACCGTGACACCGCAACCCGAAGCATTCATGACAATGGCTTCTACGCCTTGAGTGACCCAAGGCCACCATGCATCAATGTTGCGCCGCATGTGGTCCAAGCCACCCACCTGATCGTTCAAGTGAAATTTAACGGCACCACAACAACCCGCCTCAGGCGGCACCACCACTTCAATGCCACATGCATTGAGCATACGTGCTGTGGCGGTGTTGATGTTGGGCTTCATGGCAGGCTGGACGCAGCCCGCCAACATCAATACTTTTCGTGCATGGGTTTGGGTGGGCCAAGCACCCGCGGCCTGAGGTGCGGGCACCTTGGCTTGAAGCGTTGCGGGCAACAAAGCCCTCACGCTTTGTCCCAGTTTCATGGCGGGCGCAAACAGGGCGGATGTCAGGCCTTCTTTCAAAAGCCAACGGACTGCGCGTTCTTGAACGGGCCGCTGAACTTTGGCATCCACCACCTTGCGACCCAGGTCCACCAAATGGCCGTACTGCACCCCACTGGGGCACGAGCTTTCGCAATTGCGGCAGGTGAGGCACCGGTCTAAATGCATTTGCGTTTTGCGGGTGGGCTCGGCACCTTCAAAGACTTGCTTCATCAGGTAGATGCGGCCACGCGGTCCATCCAGTTCATCGCCCATCAACTGATAAGTGGGACACGTGGCCGTGCAAAAACCACAATGCACACACGAGCGAAGAATGGCCTCGGCTTCTTGACCGAGCAGGGTATTTTGAAACTCAGGTGCGAGTTGGGTTTGCATGTTGAGCCTCAGAAATGCGCGTTCAATCTGCGAGGGCCAAACAGGCCGGCAGGGTCAAATTCTTGTTTCAGTGCGTGCTGTATGCGTTGATGTACCGCATCCAACGGCGTGAAGACTGGCACCGACACAGGCATGGCGGCAGTGGCTTGCTGTGGTCTTCTGAACAAGGTGGCCTGACCCCCTACCTTTGAGGCAGCTTTGCGAAGGGCTTCAGCTTCTGACAGTGGCGCCCAAACCCAGCGCTGTGCGCCATGCCATTCAATGAAAGGTGCGCTTGTGCTTGCCGGCAAATTCAAAATGGGCGCCGTTTGAGGCACCGACAAACGCCACAAGGCCGCATCGGGCGATGCTGCGGCTTGCGTAAAAAAGGGCAAGCGTTGGTCTGCACAGGCGATCCAATCTTGCGTTGCACTTTCGGATGCTTGCTCCCTCAACTCACTGTTCAAGGCCGCAAGGTCCTGCGACATGCGAACTTTGGCGGCCTCAACGGCTGCGTGTGCGCCGCGAAGACGCACGAACAACATCTCGGGCTGGCCTGGCATGCTGTTGTCCTGCACCCAGCAACTGGCATTCAAAGGCAAAGGCTGACCGCCCCAGCGATGCAACAATGCCAGCGCTTGATCTTGTGGCAATTGGCACATGAGGTGAGCCTCTGCGGGCGCGACGGGCAATACTTTCAAAGAGACTTCGGTGATCAAACCCAAGGTGCCCCAGCTACCCGCCAGCAATCGGCTGACGTCATAACCTGCCACATTCTTCATGACCTGGCCACCAAAAGTCAGGTGCTCGCCGCGGCCGTTGATGAATTTCAAACCGAGCACAAAGTCACGAACTGCACCCACACTGGCGCGCGCTGGACCACTCAAACCCGATGCCACCATGCCACCCACGGTGGCTTGGCTGTGGGTGCGGTCGGCTGCAAACACCGGGGGTTCAAACGCCAAGCACTGGCCTTGCGCTGCCAGTGTTTTTTCCAAATCACACAATAGCGTGCCAGAGCCGACAGTGATGACTAACTCACTGGGCTCGTATTGCACAATGCCCGACAAGCCGCGCGTTTCCAGCAACTCGCCTTCCAAGGCCTCGCCATAAAAATCGTGGCTACCCGAACCGTGGATCCGAAAGCTTTTGCGTGGTGCAGACCCCGTCGATGCAGCGGCGCGCACGGTGTCCAACAAAGCGGCCAGATCTGGGTAAGCGCTTGGACTTGAGCGGATGGTTGGACTGTCGTTCATGTCGCCATGTTAAACGGACACGCTCTGTTTCTGGCCACTTTTGCAGAACGCAAGCGTCAAAAATAGGTCAATTCAGTTGTTGAAAAAACTCACAAGCAAACCAGGTGTGTCGACTCGCATGGCAAAAACACAACCCGATTGGGGCAAGGCTTGAAGCTCTGCCGTACTTCGGCCATGGGCCGATGTGGTGATGAACAGGGTGCGCAAATCCTCTCCACCAAAACACGGCATGGTGGGACACTGAACAGGCGTTTCAATGTAAGCGACACACCGGCCATCGGGCGCAATTTTGGCCAAGCGATGACCCTCGTACATGGCGGCGTAGTAAAACCCTTCCGCATCCACAGCGGCGCCATCGGGTCGGCCTGCGTAAGACTGCGCCACATCCGATCCATAAATCCAGTCTTTGGGCTTGGCTGGAAATTGTGCCAAGACACGTTCATGGGTCATTTGCTGCGATGTCACATCAAAGTCCCAAGCGCGAATGCAATGTGCGCCCGTGTCGGACCAGTACATGGTTTTGCCGTTGGGTGACCATGCCAGGCCATTGGCCACTGTGGCCTGATCGGCTTTGGACTGCAGCGCATGGTTGGCTTGTAAGGCATACAAAACACCGGCGGCCTGATCGCGCGGCTCGTACATCGTGCCACTCCAAAAATTGCCGGCAGGATCGCACTTGCCATCGTTGAATCGCAGTTTGCTTGTATCGTAGGGTGCAGCGGCCAACAAGTGCAACGCGCCACCCCATTCATGTGCGCGGTACACACCGCTTCGCAACGCCATGACCCAGCCGCCTTTGCTTGCAGGCGCAAAACAACCTGGCTCTTCTTGCAAAGGCCAATTTTCAACTGCATGGCTTTGCGACAAATCAGATGAAACCTTCATGCGCCGCAATCGGCGTCCCGGAATATCGACCCAATACAAACGTTCTTCTTGAGGATGCCAAAAGGGCGACTCGCCCAGGACATCGGCTTGGGTTGTCATGCAGTGCCATGTGGGTTGCACAAAAGGAATTTCAGCAGTCATCGATACGCTCAGTTTGAAGCATTGCTGGCATTGTCAATTAATTTGGGCATGTAAGCCTTGGTAACAAAAACAAGGGACGA
>CANGCI010000015.1 GCA_947451995.1 Comamonadaceae bacterium
CTCATTTCAGCTTGATGGATTCATGCCTTTGATCGCTACGCCACAGTCGATGTTTTTTGAAGCACCGCTTGCCTTGCAAAGTGGCGCCGCCATTCGTGCCTATCACCTGGCCTACGAAACCTATGGCACCTTGAATGCCGACAAGTCCAACGCCGTGCTGATTTGCCATGCCTTGAACGCATCGCACCATGTCGCAGGCGTTTATGAAGGTCAAGACAAAAGCGAAGGCTGGTGGGACAACATGATTGGTCCTGGCAAAGCCGTCGACACCAACCGCTTCTTCGTCATTGGTGTCAACAACTTGGGCTCTTGCTTTGGCTCCACTGGCCCCATGCATGCCAACCCGGACACGGGTGAAATCTATGGCGCCGATTTTCCAGTGGTCACGGTCGAAGATTGGGTCGATGCACAAGCGCGTTTGCTGGATGCCTTGGGCATTCAAACCTTGGCCGCTGTCATGGGCGGCAGTTTGGGCGGTATGCAAGCTTTGTCTTGGACCTTGCGTTATCCATCGCGTGTGGCACATGCGGTGGTGGTGGCCAGCGCACCCAACCTCACAGCCGAGAACATCGCGTTCAACGAAGTGGCGCGCCGCGCCATCGTCACCGATCCTGATTTTCATGGCGGCCATTTTTACAAGCATGGCGTGGTGCCCCAGCGCGGCTTGCGCATCGCACGCATGATTGGGCACATCACCTACCTCAGTGATGACGTCATGAATGAAAAGTTTGGCCGCGAACTGCGTGATGCGGTCACACACAATGCAACGGGCTATCGATACTCCACACAGGAAGTTGAGTTTCAAATTGAAAGTTACTTGCGGTATCAAGGTGACAAGTTCAGCGAATACTTTGATGCCAACACGTATCTCTTGATCACAAGGGCTTTGGATTATTTTGATCCTGCCCGCACATTGGGCGGCGACCTGACTGCGGCGCTGTCGCATGCCACGTGCAAATTTTTGTTGGTCAGTTTCACCACCGACTGGCGCGTCTCACCGGCACGCAGTCGCGAAATGGTTCGCGCGTTGCTCGACAACAAACGTGATGTCAGCTATGCAGAAATCGATGCGCCACATGGGCACGACGCCTTTTTGCTCAACGACGCACGCTACATGAATGTGGTGAGCTCGTATTTCGACAACATTGCCAAGACCTTGCCAGCGGGAGGTGCCGCATGAGTGAGCATGTCAACTTGCAGGCCATCGCCCGCTTGGTCCCTCAAGGTGCGCGCGTCTTGGACTTGGGCTGCGGTGATGGCGCACTCTTAGATTATTTGCAAAAGAACAGAGGCTGCACAGGCTACGGCGTTGAGTTGGATGACGCCAACATTCAAGCTTGCGTCAAACGCGGCGTGAATGTCATTCAACTTAACTTGGATGAAGGTCTCACCATGTTTGCAGACCAGTCCTTTGACGTGGTCTTGCAAATTGACACGCTTCAGCACTTGCGCAATGCCGAAGTGATGTTGCGCGAAACAGTGCGCGTCGGTCGCACGGGCATTTTGGCCTTTCCCAATTTTGCACACTGGCCCAATCGCTTGAGCATCCTCACAGGACGCATGCCCGTCACCAAACGCTTGCCTTATCAGTGGTACGACACCCCCAACATTCGGGTGGGCACCTACGCAGATTTTGCGCAACTGGCCACACAAAATCATTTGAAAATCATCGACAGCTTTGGCTTGCAAGAAGGTCAAGAAGTCAGAGGCTGGCCTAACCTGATGGCAGGCACGGCGGTTTTCAAGCTACAACGTTAACGCTGTTTCATCAGCCACTCAAAGGACTTCCATGACGCTTCCATCCACCATGAAATTTGTTGACCATGGCACTGGCGGGGGGCCAGAAGTTTTGCGCCCCAGCACCTGCGCGCTGCCGACGCCACAAGCAGGCGAGGTCTTGGTCAAGGTGGCGTTTGCCGGCGTCAATCGACCCGACTGTTTGCAACGCAGTGGCAAATACCCACCACCGCCCGGTGCGTCGCCCATCGTGGGCTTGGAAGTTTCTGGCGAAGTGGTGGGCTTGGGTGAAGGTGCCACGCGTTGGAAGTTGGGCGACAAAATTTGCGCGCTGACCAATGGGGGGGCCTACGCCGAATACGTCACGGTGCCAGAAGGGCAAGCACTGCCCATCCCCACGGGCTATTCCATGCTGCAAGCAGCTGCCTTGCCAGAAAACTACTTCACCGTGTGGACCAATGTGTTTCAGCGTGGCAAGTTAAAGGCAGGCGAAAGCATTTTGATTCATGGCGGCTCTTCTGGCATTGGCCTCACCGCCATCCAATTGGCCCATGCATTTGGTGCCAAAGTTTTTTGCACAGTCGGCAATGCAGACAAAGTTGCGGCTTGCGAGAAAGTCGGCGCAGACGTGGCCATTGATTACAAAACACAAGACTATGTTGAAGAAGTCTTGAAGCTCACGGATCAAAAAGGTGTCAACGCCATTTTGGACATGGTGGGCGGCAGTTACATGCAGCGCAATTTGAGAGCGCTGGCCATTGAAGGCCGCTTGTTGCAAATTGCGTTTTTGCAACCCTCCAAAGTCGAAGTCGATTGGGTCTCTTTGATGGCCAAGCGCCTGACTTTCACAGGTTCCACATTGCGTCCACGCAGTGCCGCCGACAAAGCGCAAATTGCCAACGAACTTCAAGCGCAAGTTTGGCCTTTACTGGCCGCAGGCACGGTAGCCCCCGTGATTTACAAAGTGTTTGATTTGAACGATGCTGCACAAGCCCATGCGCTGATGGAATCCTCACAGCACATTGGCAAAATCATGCTCACCGTCGCAGGAGAATAATTCATGAGCAACACATTCAGCGTAGGCGTCATTGGCTTGGGTGCCATGGGCATGGGCATGGCGCAATCTTTGCGACGTGCCGGCCATGTGGTCAATGTGTTTGATGTGCGCGCCGAAGTGGCGCAAAAGTTTGCAGCCGAAGGTGGCGTGGCTTGCGCCAGTTTGGCAGACATCGCCAAAGCGTCCGATGTGTTGGTGTCGGTGGTGGTCAATGCCGCACAAACTGAATCGGTGTTGATGGGCGACGGTACTGCGCAATCTGGCTGTCTCCATCACCTCAAACCTGGCAGTGTGTTTGTGATGTGCTCTACGGTCGATCCCGCATTTTCTGTCGGCCTTGAAAAAACACTCAATGCCAAAGGCTTGCTCTACATCGACGCCCCCATTTCTGGTGGTGCAGCCAAAGCAGCTTCTGGTCAGATGACGATGATGACCGCTGGTACGCCCGAAGCGTACGCCAAAGCAGAGCCCTTCTTGAATGCCATGGCGGCCAAGGTTTACAAACTGGGTGACAGTGCTGGCGCGGGCAGCAAAGTGAAAATCATCAACCAGCTTTTAGCAGGCGTGCACATTGCTGCGGCCGCAGAAGCCATGGCGCTGGGTTTGCGTGAAGGCGTTGATCCCGATGCGCTGTATGAAGTGATCACGCACAGCGCAGGCAACAGTTGGATGTTTGAGAACCGCATGGCCCATGTGCTTGCAGCTGACTACACACCTCTTTCTGCTGTCGATATTTTTGTGAAAGATTTAGGCTTGGTCCTTGACATGGCGCGCGCCAGCAAATTTCCATTACCGCTTTCCAGCACCGCGCATCAAATGTTCATGCAAGCCAGCACGGCCGGCTTTGCCAAAGAGGATGACAGTGCGGTGATCAAAATTTTCCCAGGCATTGAGTTGCCCAAAGCCAAATAAAACCAGCACCCAAAGCAGACAGACTCAAAAGGCCTTCACCATGAAATTAGGTTGCATTGCAGACGACTTCACCGGTGCCACCGACCTGGCCAACAACTTGGTTCGCTCGGGCATGCGGGTGATGCAAACCTTTGGCGTGCCAACAGCGCCACTGTCCTCCGATGTTGATGCCGTGGTGGTCGCTTTAAAGTCTCGCACCATTCCTGCCCAAGAAGCCATTGCACAATCTTTGGATGCCTTGAAATGGTTACAAGCACAAGGCGCCGAACAAATCTATTTCAAATACTGCTCGACGTTTGACAGCACACCTGAAGGCAACATTGGCCCCGTCACAGAAGCTTTGATGGACGCCCTCAACTGCAAGTTCACCATCGCCACACCCGCTTTCCCCGACAACGGTCGCACGGTGTTCAAAGGCTATTTGTTTGCTGGCGCGGTGCTGTTGAATGAAAGCGGCATGCAAAACCATCCACTCACGCCCATGACCGATGCCAACTTGGTGCGCGTGATGCAAGCGCAAACCCAACGCAAGGTGGGCTTGATCGATCACACCGTCCTGGCCAAAGGCACAAAGGCCATTGCCGACAAAATCAAACAGCTTGAAGCCGATGGTGTGGGTGTCGCTATTGTCGACGCCACCAGCAACGAGGATTTGAAAACCTTGGGCCCTGCGCTCAAAGGCATGCCCTTGGTGACAGCCGGCTCCGGCGTGGCCATTGGCCTGCCTGGCAACTGGGGCTTGCAATCTTCTGCGCAAGCCGCCGCCTTGCCGGCACCCGCCGGCTACCAAGCCATTGTGTCGGGCAGCTGCTCATTGGCAACACAAGCGCAAGTGGCGAACTACATTTCAACGGGCCGGCCCAGTTGGCAATTCAAGCCTTTGAATTGGACAACGCAAAATGTGCCTGCACAAATCAAAGCGGATGTAGACGCTGCGTTGGCATGGGCCCAGCCTTTGTTGGCGCAAGGTCCTGTGCTGGTGTATGCCACCACCGATGCCGACACCTTGCAACAAGTACAAGCCCAATTTGGACGCGAGCAAGCTGGCGAATGGATGGAGTCGGCCTTGGCGCAAGTTTGCCTCGGCCTTCAAGCAATGGGTGTCAAGCAATGGGTGATTGCCGGGGGCGAAACCTCGGGCGCCTGTGTACAAGCTTTGAACATCACGCAAATGCAAATCGGTCCGCAAATTGATCCCGGCGTGCCATGGTGCTTTGCGCCGCAACACACCGCAGGTCACCTCACTTTAAAGTCTGGCAACTTTGGCACACCCGACTTTTTCACAAAGGCCCTGAAGGTGTTGGCGGAGACCGCCGCATGACCGCCATTGTGAACATGAGCGAAGCCAAGGCGCGAGAAGAAATTTGCCGCGTGGGTGAAAGCCTATTTCAACGCGGCTATGTGCATGCCACCGCTGGCAACATCAGCGTGCGTTTGGACCACGGTTTTTTAATCACCCCCACCGATGCCTGCTTGGGATTTTTAGATCCTGCAGATCTGGCCTTGCTGGATCACGATGGTCACCAACTGAGCGGCAACCGCGCCAGCAAAACCATTGCCTTGCACCGCAAAATTTACGAAGCCTCCGATCACGCGCCCGGCAGCTGGCCAGCCCACTGCGTCATTCACACCCACAGCACCCACTGCGTGGGTCTGAGTTTGCGCGCCAAAGGGCCTGAGCTGTTGCCCCCCATCACGCCTTACTTTGTGATGAAGGTCGGCCACGTGCCCTTGATTCCGTATTTCCGTCCGGGTGATGTGCTGGCGGCTGATGCGGTGGCCGATGCCATTCTTCACTATGCCAAAGTCGACACACCCATTCGCGCCGTCATGTTGTCGCGTTTGGGCCCCAATGTATGGCACCAAGATTTAACGCAGGCCATGGCCACCCTGGAAGAGTTAGAAGAAACCGCGAAACTGGTTCAAAACCTGGCCCCGCATTTGCCCGAAAATTTATCGGATGCACAGATTGAAGAATTGCGTCAGAATTTTGGGGCGGCTTGGTGATCTTGCACTGAGCACCCACACAACACAAACAGTGCACATCGCACCTGCGATTTTCTTGAAAGCTTCTCATGCCTCAATTTGCCGCCAACCTGTCCATGATGTACCCCGACATGGATTTTCTGGACCGTTTCGAAGCAGCGGCCAAGGATGGTTTCAAGGCGGTTGAGTATTTGTTCCCCTACGCGTATGCCGCCGAAGAACTGGCCGCACGCCTCAAAGGCAATGGCCTGCAACAAGTTTTGTTCAACATGCCGCCCGGTGGCATCGATGACACCAGCACCTTGAGTGCCTGGGACAGAGGCGATCGCGGCACAGCATGCAGTCCCGGTCGCGAAGCTGAGTACCAAGCCGGCGTGCACCGCGCCTTGCGCTATGCCGATATTTTGAACTGTCCCCGCATTCACTCCATGGCTGGCGTCTTGCCCGCTGGTGTGTCGCGCGAGCAAGCACAAAGCACCTTGGTGGCCAATTTGAAATGGGCTTGCCAACAAGCACAGCGGGATGGACGTGACGTGCTGCTTGAACCCATCAACCCCCGCGGCATTCCCGGATTTTTTGTCAATCGCCAAGACCATGCCCACGAGATCTTGGCCGAGGTGAACGAGCCCAATCTGAAAGTGCAGATGGATTTGTTCCACTGCCAAATTGTGGAAGGCGACGTCACCACCAAAATTGAACGCTATTTGCCCACAGGCAAGGTCGGTCACTTTCAAATTGCCGATGTGCCTTTGCGCCACGAACCCGGCACCGGTGAATTGAACTGGCCCTATCTGTTTGACCTGATTGACCGTCTGTCGGCAGAATGTGATTGGCAAGGTTGGGTGGGCTGCGAGTATGTGCCCGCAGACATCACACGTGGTGGCACCTCACGCGGTTTGTCGTGGTTGAAATCTGTTTGAATTTTTGGAGTCCCTCATGAACGCACCTCTTCACAAAGAAATGCCCGCTGGTTTGCTCAATGCAGAAACCGCTTTGCGCGACGTCACACAGGCTTGGGATTCCAAGATTTTGAAAGAACTCACGCAGTACATTGAAATTCCTGCCAAGTCACCTTCCTTTGATGCCAACTGGGAAGCCAATGGCTACCTCGACACGGTGCTGCGCCAAACGGCGGCATGGATTGAAGCGCAAAAGGTGGCGGGTCTCACCTTGGAGATCATTCGTTTGCCAGGCCGCACGCCTGTTTTGTACTTCGACATTCCTGCAACGCGTGCACTGTCGGAAGGCACGGGACAAACGGTCTTGATGTACGGCCACTTGGACAAGCAGCCCGAGTTCAGCGGTTGGCGCAACGACCTGGGTCCGTGGACACCCAAATACGAAGAAGGCAAGTTGTATGGCCGCGGCGGCGCCGACGATGGCTACGCTGCTTACGCCAGCATTGCTGCCGTCCAGGCGCTCAAAAATCAAAACACACCCCATCCACGCATCGTGGGTTTGATTGAAACCTGCGAAGAGTCTGGCTCTTACGATTTGTTGCCCTACATCGACAGCTTGCGTCCCCGTTTGGGTGATGTGGGTCTGGTCATTTGCTTGGACAGCGGCGCAGGCAACTACGACCAGTTGTGGCTCACCACCAGCTTGCGCGGCATGGCCAGTGGCACCTTGAAGGTTGAAATTCTGACCGAAGGCATTCACTCCGGCGATGCATCGGGCTTGGTGCCCTCCAGTTTCCGCATCATGCGCCAAGTGCTGGACCGCTTGGAAGACAGCAAGTCGGGTCGCTTACTGCCCGCCAGCTTTCACTGCGAAGTGCCAGCCGACCGCTTGGCACAAGCCAAAGCCACGGCCAGCATCTTGGGCGAAGAGGTTTACAAACGTTTTCCATGGGCGCATTACGACTGCGGTGGTTCCACCACCTTTGCACTGCCCACCACCACCGATCCGCTGCAAGCTTTGCTCAATCGCACATGGACACCCACCTTGAGCGTGACCGGTGCGGAAGGTTTCCCAACTTTGGAGAATGCAGGCAACGTGCTGCGTCCTTACACCGCGTTCAAGCTCAGCTTGCGTTTGCCACCACTGGTCGATGCGGCCTCTGCCGTGGCAGAAATGAAAACCTTGCTGGAAGACAACGCCCCCTACCAAGCCCGCGTCACGTTTGAATCCAATGGCGGCGCCACGGGTTGGAACGCTCCCAGCAGCACACCTTGGTTTGAAAAGGCCCTGCAAACCGCCAGCCAATCGCACTTTGGTGCGTCGGTGGGTTACATCGGCCAAGGCGGCACCATCCCCTTGATGAACATGCTCAGCCAAGGTTTCCCCACAGCACAAATGATGGTGTGTGGTGTACTGGGCCCCAAGAGCAATGCCCACGGCCCCAACGAGTTCTTGCATGTGCCCTATGCGAAAAAACTCACAGCCTCAGTGGCCGAGGTGATGGCGTCGTTGCCTTAAGTCAGGTGCTTTGTTTGCGAACCCAAACCATCCATGCCAAGGACAAGGCAATCAAGGCCACGGGGATCAGTGAGCCGTAGTTCAACCACGTCCATCCTTGTGTAGTCACCAAAGCGCCAGAAGCAAACGACGTGACGGCCATGGTGGCAAACACGCAGAAATTGATCGCGGCTTGACCGCGGTCTTTTTCTTCAGGGCGCCATGCGGTCATCGACAAGGTGGTGCTGCCTGTGAACACAAAGTTCCATCCCACGCCCAACAAGAAGAGGGCCACCAAGAACTGATTCAAATCGGTGCCCGACAACGCCACGGCAATGCAAACAAAATTCAAAAGTACACCCACGCCCATGATTTGCAAGGTGCCAAATTTCTTGATCAAGTGACCCGTGATGAAGCCAGGCGCAAACATGCCGATCACATGCCACTCCAACACCAGCGCAGCGTCACTGAATTGGTAACCGCACACTTGCATGGCCAAAGGTGTGGCGGCCATCAACAAGTTCATCACGCCATAACTCATGGCCGAAGACACCGCCGCCACGATGAAGACCGGTTGCTTCATGATCTCGGACAAGGGTCGACCGTCTGAGCTGCCTTTGGCCTTTTCAACCACAGGGGGAAACTTCACAAAGTGCATCAGCACCATGCCCAACACCGCCACCACGGTGAGGGCCACATAGGCCCCCATGAACGGCGTCTCAAACCAGCCCTTGCTTTTGGAGGCCAGATTGGGGCCCACGATGGCGCCAATCAAACCACCGGCCATCACCCACGAGACCGCCTTCTCACGAAAAGATGCCTCTGCCAACTCAGCTGCAGCAAAACGATACAACTGACCATTGGCACTGTAATAACCGGCGATCAATGTGGCGACTGTGAGCAATGCGAAGTTGTGGGTGTAGGCCGCATAGGCGCACAAGACCGCAGACAACAAGCCCACCAGCAGCCCCAACTGAAACGACACGCGCCGTCCCCACTTGGCTTGCGACTTGGCCACCAGCCCAGTGGACAGCGCGCCGCCCACCACGTAACCCATCACAGGCAAGGTGGCCATCCAGCCCACCGGCGCCAGGCTCAAGCCCACCAAGCCATTGATGGCAATGAAGGTCACGTTGTTGGTGAGAAACAGGCCTTGGCACAAGGCCAATAAGAAGAGATTGGGGTTCATACACCCGAGTGTATCTAGGTCAGCAAGCCCAAGGCAGACAAAACGGCGACAGGGGCTGTTTCGGCTCTCAAGACACGTTGACCCAAACTCACAGGCAAGAAGCCTGCAGCCATGGCTTGTGCTTCCTCATCAGGGCTGAGGCCGCCTTCGGGGCCACTCAAAAGAATGAGCTCAAGTGCTTGGCCTGCCGCTTGGGTCGGCAAGGCTTGCAGCGCTTCCTGCAAGCTTTTCGTGCCATCGGCCAAGGACAAGATCCAACGTGTGCAGTTGGGCTGCTGCGCCGACGAAGCGATGGCTTGCGACAAAGTCAGTGGCGTCGCTACTTGCAAGACACGGTTGCGACCACATTGTTCGCTGGCAGCCACAGCAATGGCTTGCCAGTGCGCCAATTTTTTGTCGGCCCGCTCGCCTTTGAGTTTCAAGACACTGCGCTCGGCCGTGATCGGCAAGAGGGTGCTGGCGCCCAATTCCGTGGCTTTTTCAAGCAACCAGTCCATGCGTTCGTTGGCGGTGATGCCCGACCACAAATGGACACGCACAACCAACTCGCGCTCTATGTCGATGCGTTGCGTCACACGAACGCCAACATCACTGCGACCCATGCGCGTGATGACGGCCACACATTCACCGCCCTCACCGTTGAACAAGGTGATCTCGTCACCGGGCTGCATTCTGCGAACTTGAACGTGCCGCGCAGTGCCTGCGGGCAAGTCCAATTCGTCGCCAGGATGAAGGGCTGCGGGGCAGTGAAAGCGGGGCAGTTGCGACATGGCTTTACATTCGGCCAAACGCAAAGCCAGTGACGCCGTCGGTGCCTTCGACCTCTTCGATCAAACGCAGCAAAGGCTTGAGCTCAATGTAGCGAGACGCTGTAGCGCGAATGTAGGCAATGAATCGCGGCGCATCAGCGAGGTACTTGTCTTTGCCATCGCGCAAGGTGAGGCGTGCAAAGATGCCCGCCACTTTGAGGTGCCGCTGCAAGCCCATCCACTCCACCGCGCGGTAGAAGGCGCCAAAGTCATGGTGCCAATCTTCAAAATCGAGCAAGCCTGCTTTGCGGGCTTTTTCCCAATAGCGAATGGTGACATCGAGCACAAAGTCTTCCTCCCATGTGAGGAAGGCATCGCGCATGAGGCTGGCCACATCGTAGGTGACGGGGCCGTAGACCGCATCTTGAAAATCCAAGACGCCCAAGGCACCATCCTGCCCAGTGGGCATCATCAAATTGCGCGGCATGAAGTCGCGGTGCACAAACACCGAGGGCGCGGCCAAATTGCGCGCCACCAAAGTCTGGAAGGTGCTGTCCAAGGTGCTGCGCATTTTGCCTTCGACTTTCAGGCCGCGGTGCTGTGTCAGGTACCAATCGGGAAACAAGCTCAGCTCGCGCTGAAGCAGGGCTTCATCGTAGGGCGGCAACACACCGGGTTTTGAAGACAACTGCCACGCAATCAGGGCATCGACGGCCTGCATGTACAGGCCATGGTTGGCCTGAGGGTTTTGCTTGTCAATGGCAGCCATCATGGTTTGATCACCCAAGTCGGTGAGCAACATGAAGCCTTGAGGTGCGTCCCACGCCAAAACCTCAGGGGCTTTCAAGCCCGCCGCCTGCATGAGCTTGGCCACTTTGACGAAAGGTTCACAATTTTCTTTGTCGGGCGGGGCGTCCATCACGATCAAACTGGCGCCCTGCTGCTGGTCTACCCGCAAATACCGGCGAAAGCTGGCATCCGCAGAAGCGATGCGCAAGCTTGACGGCAACACGCCGTGTGTGGCCGCCAAGGATTGAAGCCACACCTCACAGGCCAATTGGCGTTGCGGGTCTGCCCAAGGCACTGTAGCGGTAGATGTCTGATCCGAGTTCAAGGTCTCATTCCAAGTCAAAAAACGACGGCAAAGGGTGCCGCTTCACATTGTGGAGGCCACAGAGGCGGCACTCATGGATAATCCATTCTACAAACACCCGTCCTTGCAGATGACAGCCCCTTGAAGACCACCCACACATTTCAGAAACAAAAGCTTGCACAAGCCCTGACTTTGTGTGGCGCGTTGCTGTGGCAGCTGCCCAGTGTCGCCCAAGAAAAGGGGCCTGCCGCATCGGCCCCCCCAGCGAAACCTTCCGCCAGCGTGGTTCTCCAAAACAGCCTTCGCTTGGAAGAAAGAATCTCCGATTTAGAAAGAAAACAGTCGCCTGTGTTCGTCTCCGGTCAGCGGATCGATGCGCGGCCAGACTTGGACTTGGTGATTGAAGGCGATGCCAGCTTGCGAAAGCAAGGCCTGAGCGTTCGCGCGCAACGCATTGAATACGACCAATCGCAAGACACCCTCAAGGCACAAGGCCAAGTGCGGATCATGCGCGAGGGCAATGTGTTTGAAGGCCCTTCACTGCAGCTGCAAGCCGATTCATTTCAAGGTAAATTTCTACAACCCACCTATTCTTTGCTGAAAGGTGGGGGCCATGGCGAAGCGGCTGAAATTGAATTCATCGATGCACAGCGGGCTACGGTGCGCAATGCCACTTACACCACATGTTCGCGTGTGCCAGGACCCAGCTGGTTGCCAGAGTGGGTTCTCAAGGCCGCCAGCTTGCAGGTCAACGAAGAGGACAACACCGTCCAAGCCAAAGACATGCAACTGCGCTTCAAAGATGCGCCCATCTTGGCGGCGCCGTCGCTGACGTTTCCATTGAACAGCGCCAGACAATCAGGCCTTTTGGCCCCGTTAATTGGCATTGACACCGTGAGCGGCATTGAGGTGTCCTCGCCGTATTACTGGAACATTGCGCCAAACCGAGATGCCACGCTGAGCACCACGGTCATGAGCAAACGCGGCGTGGCACTTGATTCTGAATTTCGTTATTTGGAAACAGACAGTCAAGGACAAGCACGTTTGAACGTGATGCCCAACGACAGCTTGCGCCAACAATCGCGCTGGGGTTTGTCGACACAGCACATCGGCGGCATTGAAACTGGCAACAGTGTGTTGGGCCGATTGGGTGTCAATGTGAATTTGAACCGTGTCAGCGATGACAACTATTGGCGAGATTTTCCACGCGCAGGCTTGTCTTTGACGCAACGGCTGTTGCCCGCCTCGGGCAGTGTGTATTGGGGACAAGGCGATTGGACCCTGATGACCCAGGTCTTGAAATTCCAAACCCTGCAAGACATCAGCTCACCCATCACGCCGCCTTACGACCGGTCACCTCAAATTGTGGCCCGCTACAACAAGTGGGACGTTCAGGGCTTCGATGTCGGCTTCACCGCTGACACCACGCGCTTTGAGGCCGATTACAGTCAAATTCCAGGTGGCACCAGTGCCATTTTGAGAAATGGCCAGCGCAGTTATGCGGCCGCCCAAATCAGTCACCCTTGGCTCAAGCCTTGGGGCTTTGTGATTCCTAAAATTCAACTGCATGGCACGCGCTACCAGCTGGACACGCCATTGGCCACTGGCCAATCGGAAGTCAACCGTTTGTTGCCCACTTTCAGCCTGGACACGGGTTTGGTTTACGAACGCGATGCCTCCTTCTTTGGACGAGGACTTCGCCAAACGCTCGAGCCTCGCGCATTTTTTGTCAGAACACCTTACAAAGACCAAAGCCAACTGCCCAGCTACGACAGCGGCGCCACCGACTTCAACCTGACCACGGTCTATTCCGAAAACCCCTACGTCGGTCAAGACCGCATTGCCGACAACAACTTGGTCACCTTGGGTGTGAACAGCCGATTGTTTGACAGCAACACAGGCGCTGAATTGGCGCGGTTTGGCGTGGCACAGCGCTATCGTTTTTCGGACCAATTGGTTCGACTGCCGGGTGAGTTGCCTGTGTCTTCTGGCTTCAGCGATATTTTGTTGGGGGCAGGCGTGCGTTGGGACAATCGGTGGACCTTCGATTCCACTTTGCAATTCGATGCGCAAACCCATCGCACCACGCGCACCACACTCACAACGCGCTTCAACCCCAGCCCTTACCGCGTGTTCAACACCGCCTATCGCCTGACACGCGATCAAAGCGAGCAAATTGACTTAGGCTGGCAATGGCCCTTGCGTGACCTTGCTTGGGGCACTGACGAAGCACCAGCAGGCCAAGCATTGGCGCCGGGACAAGGCTTAGGCACCGACCGTTGGTACAGTGTGGGGCGCATGAACTTCAGCCTGAAAGACCGCAAAATGGTCGACACGCTGCTGGGCTTTGAGTACGACGCTGGCTGCTGGTTGGGCCGCGTGGTTTACGAGCGCTTGCAAAGTACCACCAGCACCTCACGCAGCCGAATTTTGTTCCAGCTTGAATTTGTGGGTTTGGCGCGCGTCGGTTCAAGCCCTCTGAAAACATTGCGCGACAATATCCCTCGTTACCAATACCTCCGAGAAGACTTGGCGCCCACCAGCAGATTCACCTCTTATGACTAACTCTTTCTCTTTGAACGCCACCAAGCCGCAAACTGGCTTGCACTTGGCCGCGCCCCTTCGCCAATTGAAACAAGCGCTGCTGAGCGTAGGATGGTGTATGGGCCTGTTAGCCATGGGCGGGCACGCCAATCTCGTGCTCGCACAAGGCCCCGTCAAAGTGCGCCCTGCTGATTACATTGTGGCGGTGGTGAACTCTGAACCCATCACCAACAACGAAGTTCAAAATCTCAAACTCCGTTTAGAAAAACAAGTTGTTCCAGGCAGTCCGGTGCCAGACGCCAAAGCCCTGACGCAGCAAGCCCTCGATCAATTGATCAACGAGAAAGCCCAATTGCAACAGGCACGCGACAACGGCATTCGCATCGACGACACCGAAGTGGATCAAACGGAAGCCACCATCGCACGACAAAACCAAGTAAGCAAAGAAGAGCTCTACAAACGCGTGGCGACCGAGGGTTTGAGTGTCACGGCATTCCGTGAACAGCTTCGCAGTCAACTCATGATCAGCCGTTTGCGCGAACGTGAGGTTGACAACCGCGCTCGCGTCTCCGACACGGATGTCGAGCAATTCATTCAAACACAGCAAGCCGGCAAGCCCTCAACGGGGCTTTCCTATGATTTGAATCTGGGCATGATCTTGGTGGCAGTTCCAGAAAACGCCGCCGACAAAGAAGTCGCTGAATTACAAGCCAAGGCTTTGCAAATTTCAAAGCGTGCCAAAGCGGGTGAAAACTTTGCAACGCTGGCAGCCACTTTCTCGCAAGCAACGGACAAAGGTGCCAATGGCGGCGAAATGGGTTTGCGCCCAGCCGATCGTTATCCCACCTTGTTTGTCGACAGCACACAAAGTTTGACCAAAGGCGACATCTCGGAGCCCGTTCGCTCTGGCGCCGGCTTTCACATCTTGAAAGTGCTTGATAAAAAACAAACCGAACTCAGCAACACCACCATTGTTCAGACACGCGCGCGTCATATTTTGCTGCGCGTTTCCAACGAGCTCAATGAAACTGCGGCGCGCAATCGCTTGCTGGCTTACAAACAGCGCATCCAAGCAGGTTCTGACTTTGCAGAGCTGGCGCGTCAGTTCTCACAAGACGGCAGTGCGCAAACCGGAGGCGACTTGGGTTGGGCCAGCCCCGGTCAATTCGTCCCTGAGTTTGAGGAAGTGATGGCGCGCCTGCGCCCCGGGCAAGTCAGCGATCCATTGGTCTCACGATTTGGCGTTCACTTGATTCAAGTGATGGAACGACGTGAAGTGCCGCTGACTTTGCGCGAGCAACGTGAGATGGTTCGCAACCAATTGCGCGAAAAGAAAATGGAAGAAATGTACGCGGCATGGGTGGACGAATTGCGCGGCCGAGCCTACGTTGAATTGCGCGACCCCCCTCAATGAAACACATTCCACGCAAACGATTTGGTCAGCATTTTCTCGCTGACGGCGGCATCATTGATGCCATCGTCGACGCCATTGGCCCGCAAGCTGGCCAACCCATGGTTGAAATTGGACCTGGCCTGGCAGCACTCACACAACCCTTGGTAGAGCGCCTGGGTCACCTCACTGTGATCGAGTTAGACCGCGATTTGGCCTTGCGCCTGCGCCTGCACAAGCAACTCACTGTGGTGGAATCGGATGTCTTGAAAGTTGATTTCACCGCATTGGCCGCGGGACAAAAACTGCGCGTGGTGGGCAACTTGCCGTACAACATTTCCACGCCCATCTTGTTTCATTTGCTTGAACATGTTGCCGTCATAGAAGACCAGCACTTCATGCTGCAAAAAGAAGTGATCGATCGGATGGTGGCGCTTCCCGCAACATCTGACTACGGCCGTTTGTCGGTCATGCTGCAATGGCGCTACGCCATGGAAAATGTGTTGTTTGTGCCGCCCGAAAGTTTTGACCCGCCGCCACGCGTTGACAGTGCCGTGGTCAGAATGGTGCCGCGCGAAACGCCGGCCGCCATCGAGCCCAAACTCTTAGAAAAATTGGTGCAAGTTGCCTTCAGTCAACGTCGCAAATTGATGCGTCACACCTTGGGTGCTTGGCTGACTGAAAGAAACTTTTCGGGCACCTTTGACGTCCAACGAAGAGCCGAAGAAGTACCCGTTCAGGAATACCTCAACTTGGCATTGGCACTGCAGCGTGAAGCGTCGCCATGAGATGAAAAAAAAACGCTGCAAGCTTGAAAGCCTGCAGCGCTTGAGGTTCAGAAGGCTTGGAAGTTACGCCGCTGCCAACCAGTAACCTGCATTGAAGGGGCTGCTCATGCGCAAGGCCAAAGGCGATACGTCGACCAACTTGTCTGTTGGCATTTTTTCGCCTTCTTCAGCCAGCATTTCCACGCCTTCTGCGTCCAGCTCAGGTGTGGGCTCGGGCAATTTTTCGCCGCCTGCCGTCGCAGCGCGAGCGACTGAGAAAGAATAGAAGCAGCGGAATGGCACTTTGCGGTCACCCCAGTAATCGGCTGTGTCGCGGAAGATGTCCAACAGCTGTTCGCGTGCTTCTTTGTCAAACTTGGCATTGGCAGGGATTTGCTCCAAGACAACAATGAAACCAGGCTGAGGGCCTGACTTGTGCAGGGGGTCTGTCATGCAGTCGTACAAAGCATCAAAGTTTTTGCCAAAGTGCGTTGGCAATGTAAATTGCGCTGCAATCAAATCCAAAACATCTTGCTTGCTTTGGGCCTTGGCCAAATTGGCATACAAGAAATGCTGCCCTAAACCTTGTGCCGCCTCTTGCAAGTCGTTGACACGAAATGCACGAATCGACTGGACGATGTTCGTCCGCACACCTTTCAAAGGTGTTTCTTGGTCCTGTCGAATTGGCTTGTCCATCACCGTTCTCACTCTCTAATTTTTAAAACCAGCCTTTTGGGCTTTTTATTGACAAACACTGAGTGCTTGCATGCAAACACTCTTAACTTGATTCATTTCGGGCCTTGTTGCACAGCCTTAAGGCGTCATCACGATTTCGCGAAAACTTGTGTAGTGGTCTTGTGTATAAAAACACTGCTTTGGCAAGCGAGGCTCTTCGCCACCACACACAATTCGACGTGCACCACGGCTTCTTTCACCAGGGGTTTTGACGGTGTACTCGCGGTAAAAACCGCGGATTGCTGCAGGCAATTGCTTTTCTCGGTTGCCAAACACCACACCATCCTTTTCGTATCGAAAAGGCCCACCCTGACGGATGAGTTGGTAGGTGTCTTGGCCCTCTTTGGGCAAATCCTGTAAAGCGATGGGTGCAGAAATGACTGCATCAGGTCTTGATTTTGCTTGCACCAAACCAGTGCAAGAGCCTGCAAAAAACGCCAAACCAACGGCTAAAGCAGCAAAGTTAAGCGTCTTGGTACCCATTTACAACCCTCAAAATCCTCGGGTAAACCCGGAAATTCGAAGGCGCTAGTGTGCCGGAAGGTGCAAAAAAATGCAAGTACTTTCCCCAATAAAAGGGATTTCCTTGCATGTCATGGCGGTGTGTTCCAACCGCATGAAGGGCTTTATTTAACGGCTTGCGTTGGCATCCGCCACCGTGAGGGCCGTCATGTTGACGATGCGGCGCACGGTGGCGCTTGGCGTCAAGATGTGCACGGGTTTGGCAGCGCCCAACAAAACCGGACCCACCGCAATGTTGCCGCCAGCCGCGGTTTTCAGCAGGTTGTAGGAAATGTTGGCGGCATCGATGTTGGGCAAGACCAGCAAATTGGCATCGCCATGCAAAGTCCCGTTGGGCATCAAATTGGCGCGTGCTTCACCGTCCAAAGCGATGTCGCCATGCATTTCGCCATCCACTTCCAGCCATGGCGCATTCTTTTGCAAGAGCGCCAAGGTGTCACGCATCTTCACAGCGCTGGGTTCATTGGAGGTGCCAAAGTTGGAGTGCGACAGCAATGCCACTTTGGGGCGAATGCCAAAACGCTTCATTTCATGCGCAGCCATGACCGTGATCTCGGCCAATTGCTCAGCTGTGGGGTCGTAGTTGACGTGAGTATCAACCAGGAACACTTGGCGATTGGGCAGCATCAAGCCGTTCATGCAAGCAAAGGTGTTGACACCAGGACGCTTGCCAATCACTTGGTCCACATAGGGCAAGTGGGTGGCATTGGTGCCCCATGTGCCGCAAATGAGACCGTCCACATCGCCTTTGTGCAAAAGCATGGTGCCAATCAAAGAAAGGCGACGGCGCATTTCAATTTTGGCAATTTGAACCGTGATGCCTTTGCGCTCGGTCATGCGGTGGTAGGTTTGCCAGAAGTCGCGGTAACGGCTGTCTTGCTCAACGTTGACCACGTCGTAATCAATGCCCTCTCGCAAGCGCAAACCAAACTTCTCAATGCGCTCTGCAATGACGGCAGGGCGACCAATGAGGGTGGGCCGCGCAAGTCCTTCGTCCGAGACAATTTGGGAGGCGCGCAAGACGCGTTCTTCTTCACCTTCGCTGTAGGCCACACGTTTTTTCAAACCACGCTTGGCCGCGGTGTAAATGGGCTTCATGGTGGTGCCCGACGCATACACAAAGCTTTGCAGGCGTTCGCGGTAGGCTTCCATGTCGGCAATGGGGCGTGAAGCCACACCGCTTTCAGCGGCAGCCTGCGCCACAGCAGGCGCAATCTTGATCATCAAGCGAGGATCAAAGGGTTTGGGAATCAGGTATTCGGGGCCAAAGACCAAAGGCTCACCGGCATACGCTGCCGCCACCACTTCACTTTGTTCGGCTTGCGCCAATTCAGCAATGGCATACACCGCGGCAATTTCCATCTCTTGGGTGATGGTGGTTGCACCGCAGTCGAGAGCACCCCTGAAAATATAGGGGAAGCACAAGACATTGTTGACCTGGTTGGGATAGTCGGTGCGGCCTGTTGCCATGATGGCATCGTCGCGCACGGCTTTGACATCTTCCGGCAAAATTTCTGGATTGGGATTGGCCAAAGCAAAGATCAATGGCTTGGCTGCCATTTTCTTCACCATGTCTTGCTTGAGCACGCCACCGGCGGACAATCCCAAGAACACATCAGCACCCTCAATGGCTTCTGCCAAGGTACGCTGCGCTGTTTTTTGGGCGAACTGAATTTTGTCTTCGTCCATCAGCTCGGTTCGGCCTTCGTACACCAAACCAGCCAGGTCAGTGACCCAAATGTTTTCGCGAGGAATGCCCAGTTTGACCAGCAAACCCAAGCAGGCCAAAGCCGCTGCACCCGCGCCAGAAGTGACCAACTTCACCTTGCTGGGGTCTTTGCCCACCACTTTCAAGCCATTCAAAATGGCTGCACCCACGGTAATGGCCGTGCCGTGCTGATCGTCGTGAAAGACTGGGATCTTCATGCGTTCGCGCAACTTGCGCTCGACGTAGAAACAGTCTGGGGCTTTGATGTCTTCTAAGTTGATGCCACCAAAAGTTGGCTCGAGTGCGGCAATGATTTCGACCAATTTTTCGGGGTCTTTTTCATTGATCTCAATGTCGAACACATCAATGCCAGAGAATTTTTTGAACAGGACGGCCTTGCCTTCCATGACCGGTTTGCCAGCCAAGGGGCCAATGTCGCCCAAGCCCAAAACAGCCGTGCCATTGGTCACAACGCCGACCAAATTACCGCGGCTGGTGTACTTGAATGCCGCCGCGGGGTCTTTGACAATTTCTTCGCAAGGTGCAGCAACGCCGGGTGAATAGGCCAGCGCCAAATCGTGTTGGTTCACCAACTGCTTGGTGGGGGCAATGGAGATTTTTCCGGGGGTGGGGAATTCGTGATATTCGAGCGCTGCACGGCGCAGTTGAGCGCGTCGTTCTTCCGCATTGGGCAATGGCATGGTTTGACTCCTATGGGGCAGCAAGGGCCCCGTCAACAGGTGAGAGGACTTGAGGTCCTACATGAGCCACATTCTAGACCCCCGAAACTGAGGGACCGATGTGGGAAACCGCACTCAAAGTACGCAGTGTTTTGACTTGTACGCACAAGCCAACTTTCAGCAGTGGCTTGGCTTTCGTCATGGTCACGTGATGCACGGGCTGTTAAGCACGCATCAGCGCTTCAATCTCATCGGCTTTCACCGGCACACCGCGCGTGATCAATTCACAGCCTTTGGCTGTGACGACCGCATCGTCTTCAATGCGAATGCCAATGTTGTGGAAGCGCTCTGGCACGCCGGGTGCCGGACGCACATAAATGCCCGGCTCGATGGTGAGCACCATGCCAGGTCGCAAGATGCGGCTGGGGCGGTCTTTGATCAGCTCGCCGCTCAAAGGATCTTTGCGTTCACTGAAAGTGCCCACTTCTGAAGGCTCGACATAGCTGCCGCAATCGTGCACGTCCATGCCCAGCCAATGGCCCGTGCGGTGCATGTAAAACTGAAAATAGCTTCGATTGGCAATCACATCTTGCGCATTGCCAACTTTGTTGGCATCAAGCAAACCGACATCCAGCATGCCTTGGGCCAGCACCTTGACTGTGGCCTCGTGCGGATCGACAAATCGCGCACCTTCATGCGTGGCCGCAATAGCGGCCTCTTGTGACGCCAAGACCAAGTCGTACAACTCGCGCTGCGCAGGGTTGAACTTGCCGTTGGCTGGAAATGTGCGCGTGATGTCGCTGGCATAACCGTCGAGCTCGCAACCCGCATCGATCAGTACCAAATCACCATTCAAAATGGGCGCGGCATCGGCGCGGTAGTGCAACACGCACGCATTGGCGCCACCGGCCACGATGGAGCCATAGGCGGGGTATTGCGAGCCGTGCTGACGGAATTCGTGCAACAACTCCGCATCCAAATGGTATTCACGCACGTCTTGTCCTGCGCGCAACATGGCCGCAGAACGTTTCATTGCGCGGGTGTGAGCGCCCGCACTGATTTGCGAAGCGCGACGCATGATGTCCAACTCGTGTGCATCTTTGATCAAACGCATTTCATCCAATATGCCGCACACATCGCGCTGTTGCTCTGGGCACAAAGCGCCATAACGCACACGAGATCTCACCGCATTCAAACCTGTTTCGATGCGTGCCGACAAGTCTTTGTGCGTGGCAAAGGGGTACCAGACCACCGACTTGTTTTCAAGCAAGCCAGGCAACTTGGCATCCAAGGCTGAAATGGACCAGGCCTCGTTCACACCGAGGCGCGCGGGCGCTGCCTCTGGGCCCAAACGCACACCATCCCAAATTTCTCGCTCTAAATCTTTGGGTTGGCAGAACAAGCTTGAGTGGCCGTCCGAGGTGATCACCAACCAAGCATGGGGCTCTGTGAAACCAGTCAGATAGTAAAAATAGCTGTCATGACGGAACAAGAAATCACTGTCCCGATTGCGTTGACGCTCTGGCGCTGTGGGGATGATGGCGATGCTGTTGGGCGCTTGCGCGGCCATGTGAGCGGCCAGTTGGGCGCGACGTTTGGCGTAAAGGTTCGAATCAAAGCTCATGTTGAAAAGACTGAATGAATGTGGGTTGAGTTTAAGGGGGCTCAGGGCTTTGAATTCAATTCCCTCAGGCGCTCAGGGGTACCGACATCGGTCCATGGCCCCGTATAAAGACTGGCACCGACTTGGCCACGGTCCATGGCAGCACGCAACAGAGGCGCCAAGGGGGCGGCTTTGCCTTGCGGATTGCCCTGCGGCATGCCCGTCCAAAGCGGGTCAAAGAATTCTTTCTTGTACAAGGCAAATGTGCTGAAAGTGAACAGTTGATTGGGTTTGGGCAAATTCAAGGCTTGGCCTTCCTCTGACAAACCAAAGTCGCCGCCGGGGTTGTGGGCAGGATTGGGCACCAACCAAAGGTGGGCCAAGTTGGGGCTTCGCTCAAAAGCTTGCCAATGATCCGCCGAAAAATTGAACTCGGGCGCATGAATGTCCCCCGCAACCACCCAAAAAATTGGCGCCAAGGATGGCAAGGCCCTGACAATGCCGCCGGCTGTTTCCAAGGCATAACCAAAGGCCTGTCCTTCGTGCGAGTAACGCAGCCGAATGTGCCCCACTTCAGGCAAATTGGGATTCAGACCATACCTGGACTCAATTTGTTCCCCTAGCCAGGCCGTATTGATCAATTGATCATGAAACCCCGCTTTGGCCATGGCCTCCATGTGCCACTGCATCAAAGGCTTGTCATGCACGGTTAAAAGGGGTTTAGGGGTTTGGTCGGTGAGGGGACGCATGCGCTCACCCCGGCCAGCAGCCAAGATCATGACCTTTGCCAAGCTTTGGTCGTCGGTGCCCACCCAGTCTTTGGACGAGCTTGGGTCTAAATTGGAATCCAAAGTATTTAAACGCATGGCGCTATGTTGCCACGCTGTAGGGGATGCGCAAGCTCATCGGCAGTAAAATAGAAGGCTAA
>CANGCI010000016.1 GCA_947451995.1 Comamonadaceae bacterium
AAACACAGGTTTGGGTTGACCTTGCGTATTGGCCGTGAACACCAGCACACGTACGGCAGGGTCGTCATTGACTTGTTGAAAATGGGCCAGCAAAGTTTGCAAGTCTTCGTTTTCAAGCCGATTGCGTTGTGCAGGCCTGTTCAGCGTGATGGTGGCAATGCCGCCTGCAATGTGAAGAACAGGTGAAATGGGTGAAGTGGCTAAATGCGACATAAGCTGATGATTTGTTTGATGCAAATTCTAGGTGTCTTTGAGCTCTAGGCGATAATCAAGCCTTACATCACCGTCCTTTATGGGCGCTTGCCCCTCTAGGATCTTCCGATGAAAAAAAACTTCCCCCTGCAAATTGAAGGCAAAAACCCCGCCCGCGTGTTGGAAGCTGTGAAGCACGACATTCGCAAGTACTTCAAACGCGAGCGCAACCGTGCGTTGCCCAAGGGCGTTGACTTCTGGGACTTTGACTGCAAAGTGGGGCTCACAACCGAAACGGCCGAAGCGGTCAAAGTGAGCGCCGTGATTGAAAGCTTGGACGCATTGGCCAAAGAAGGTGCTGCATCGGTTTATGTCGAAATTTTGAGCAAGCACGGTGTGCGTGTGATCAACCCTGACAACGATCCCGTGATCATTGAGCGCTTAGCTGAAGATTGAACATCCCCATCGCCCAGATGGTCTGAACTGGTTCTCAAACCAAAATTTGATAATTCTGAGCTTTTGCAATCGGACGCAATGCCCGATCACTTTTTTCCATTTTGACCAAACCATAGCCCGACATTGTTTTCAGGGTACGAGATAGATTGCCCTGCTTTCGGCCAGTCAATTCGGCAAGTTCTGTGATGGATGCTGGTTTTGCTGTGCGGATGACATCAAGCAATGCCCGGTTCTCATCACTTAGTACTTGCGCCAATGAGTGCATGGATGTGAACCAAATTTTAGGATCTGAGGGCTTTGGCTTCAATTCACCTTTTGCGATTGCCAGCACGCGTGCACGAATCTTTTCCTGAGATGCAATGCCAATTTTGATTATTTTCATTTCTTCTTAACCTCATTTAACACGCGGTCTGACTCTTCAAAAAAATCGCTGATCAGCTGAAAAATACTGGTGAATGCATAAGGCACCCCTTGGTCTGCAGCGAAACGATGGCGGTGATCAAAAGGGTATCTTTTTGCTGCGAATAGCTTTGTCTTCACCTTGGGCGCATGCGCATTGTCGTAACCCATCAAACGCTTGCCATTTGGGGCATGCAATGTCAGGGCATATCGAACGCCATGCGGCACATCTTGGGTGATGAGAACCTGCCGCGCTTGAATCTTGATCCAATAGCCATCTTCTTGGTCTAAGACCATGTTGTTCATGTCAAGCAGAAGTTGAAGACCGTTACTGGAACTTGTCAAAGTATATCACCGGTTGATATTTATAACTTCGATGTTGAAGTTACAGCAAACCTGGCGATTCTCTAACTCAGAAGCTTCGATTTACAGAGCCAGTCTATAAGTACAGAAGGCCACAGTGGCACACATCAACTTGCATGTTGACGCTGGTTTTGCCAACCAATGAAAAGCCCAGCGCCAATGACGATGGCGCAACCCAAGAGCATGGGTGCATCCAATTGCTCGCCAAAAACCAGCACGCCAATCGAAATGCCAAACAGCAAGCGTGAATACCGATATGGCGTGACGGCACCAATCGAGCCCGTGCGCATCGCGGTCATGAGGGCGGTATAGCCAAAGACACCCGCCACCAACGCGGCGCCAATCATCAAAGCCTGCGTCAACTCAAGCGACACAAAAGCTTTGCCATCCCACAGCGCATAGCTTGCGCCCGCAATCAGCATGGTGCTAAAGCCATAAAAGCCGAGCACCTCTTTGGTCAGCGCAGGCGGTGCTGTGCGTGAAAACAAATCTCGTCCCACAAAGCCCAATGTACCCACCACCGCCAGCAAGGACAAGGCAGAAAAGTCATCGGCAGAAGGTCGCAGAATGATCATCACGCCCAACAGCCCGGCCAAGATGGCCGCCCAGGTTTTGCCGTCTACTTTTTCACGCAAGAAAATGCGTGCACCGATGGCCACAAACAAGGGCGCTGCCTGCAAGATGGCCGTAGCCGAGGACATGGGTGTCAGGGCAATGGCCAAGATATAGAACAAGCGACCAAAGAACTCAAATACCGCTCTGTAGAGCATGCGCTGTGACAAGACTTGCGCTTGAAACAGTGGTGCGCCTGCGCGTCGTGCCATGAGTGCAAAGACACACAAGCCGGCCGCACCAAACATCATCAACACTTGGCCGACGGGCACGTGTTTGGTGACTGTCTTCAGAAAAGCATCCTCAACGGAAAAGCCCGCCATGGAGGCAATCATCCAAGCAATGCCAATGAAATTTTCTTTTCGACTTAGATTTGAATTAGGCATGGATGCGGACCCACATGGCTGTTTGATAAAACGCAAAACTCACCAACCAGGCAACGCACAAAGGCCACGCAACCGACAGCGCCGTAAAAGACCAGCTCTTGGTTTCATTGCGAATGGTGGCAATGGTCGACACGCAGGGCGTGTAGATCAAAGCAAACAACATGAAACTGTAGGCACTGATCCAATCCATGTTGTGAACAATGGCGTCGATCAAGGCCTGACCCTCATGACCATAGATCACGGCCAGCGCCCCAATCACCACTTCTTTGGCCACAAACCCAAAGACCAAGGCCAAGGTCAGTTGCTCATTGATGCCCAGTGGCTTGAGCAATGGCGCCATCCAATGGCTCAACTGGCCCGCCCAGGTTTCCAAACTTCCGGCAGTGGCGCCTTGCGGGAAATTGGTCAGCACCCAAATGAGCAACACGCCAAGCATGATGAAGCGTGTGGTTCTGCTCAAAAAATGTCTGACTTCTTGCCAACCCTTCAAGACCATTTGACGCAAGGTCGGCAAACGGTAGGGTGGAATTTCTAAAACAAATGCGTCGACGTTGACGTACTGCTTTTTAAAGAGGATCGAGGTGAGCATGGCCATCAAAATGCTGACCAAGTACAAAGAGAACAACACCCACGGCGCTTGCTCGGTGGTGAACATGGCGGCGATGAACAGCACAAACACCTGCAAGCGCGCTGAGCACAAAGAAAATGGAATGGTTAGCATGGTGAGGTAACGCAGGCCTTTGGAGCGAATCACTCGCGTGCCCAGCAAGGCCGGCACATTGCAACCAAAGCCCATGAGCAACATCACAAAGCTTCTACCGTCCATACCAAATTTGGACATCAGGGCGTCCATGAGGAAGGCAGCGCGCGACAAATAGCCGGTGTCTTCAACAATGCCAAGGAACAAGAAAAACAAAATGATGAGCGGCACGAAACTGGCTACCGTGCTGATGCCGTTGTACAAACCATCTAGTAACAAGCCTTGCGCCATAACGGGTAAGCCGCTCAGCAGCGGTTCTAGCGCCTCCGTCCTAGCCGTTGTGAAAAGCCAGCTCATGCCGTCTTGCAGGGGTTTGCCAATGGCAAACACACCTTCAAACAGCAACAACATCACCGCAAAAAAGATCGGCAAACCCAGCCAAGGATGAAGCAGCACTTTGTCGATGCGTTCAGTCAGCTGGTGCGATGCCTGGGCCGGCACCATCACGCCAGCGTGGAAGGCCTGCTCTACATTTGAAGGTGTCAAAGCTTGCGGCGGCTGAGCCTTCAAGCCTTCTCGCATGAGTTTCTGCAATTGCTCTGTGCCCTGCCCGTATTTGGCAGACAACAAACAAATGGGCAAGCCTAAGTTTTGACTCAGCACTTCGGGCTTGATGGTGATACCCAATGCGCTGGCCTCATCGGCCATGTTCATCACCATCACCACTGGAATGCCTTGCGCGGTGACTTGCGACAACAAGTTCAATTGACGGTCCACCTGTGAGGCGTTCATCATGAACAAAATGAGGTCCGGCTTTTGCGTTTCCAAATAGGTGGTGACAACTCTCTCGTCTTCTGAGTAGCCAGTCAAATCGTAAATACCCGGTAAATCAACCAACTGCGCCATTTGATCGCCTACCAACAAACGTGCCGACAGCAATGAAACCGTAAGGCCTGGCCAATTGCCCACTTTGGCATGTGCACCCGTGAGGCGATTGAGCAAAGTAGACTTGCCCGTGTTGGGCATGCCGATGAGGACGATCTTTTTCATGAGCTTGTATGCCCAATGGATGGTGAGGCCATCAGGTCGACCAGGGGCACCGCAACAAGCCGTTTTGCTTCAATGCATCGCATGATCACTTCAGTGGTGCCCACTCGCACATGCATGGGCCCGCCAAAACTGGCCTTGCGCAGGACGCGAACAGTGCAGCCCTCTCGCAAGCCCAAAGCGGCCAAGCGCTGTTTCAAATCCGTGTCCGCGTCAATGTCCGTGATCCTGCCCAACTCACCTACCTGAAAGTGATCGAGCGTGAACGCATTTTCCGAGGCGAAAGATGGTTGAATGCTGAGATGGATGGCAGGCACTACTTTATCAAATGAGAATTGTTCTTATTTAGATTCTACTTCATCAGAAACCGTGCAATGTCTTGGCACTTCACAAAGCTTGAGCTATATCAAGAAATTTTGGCCTCTGGATCTTTTGCGCATTTATAGTGTTCAGACATTCTGATCAGGCACATTGCACATGAAGCTCATACGCATCAATGACCTCACCGCAAAGGACATCCAAGCGATTTGGCAACTTGCCGCCCAAACTTGCGCGCCCCTAGAGGGTACCGTCGCTTGGTCTTTTGAAGGCAACGGTATTCGCACTCGGACCACCTTCATACAAGCCTTTCGTGAGCTGAATCTGAACTTCGTAGAGTTGCCCAATCTATTGAAAACTGCAGAACGAGCGTGTGATCTGGCAGGCTACCTTGATCCTTTCCACGACATCTATGTCATAAGAGACACCCATCATGATCGTTTAGCAGAATTTGCCAAGGCCTCGCACCGTCCAGTGATTAACGCCATGACGGCAATGGGACACCCTTGCGAAGTGTTGACCGATGCCTACGCCATTCAAAATACCTTCGGCCCTTTGGACCAAACCAAAATCACCTTATGGGGCCCACCCACCAATGTATTGAGATCTTGGCATGAGCTGGCGCAGGTCTTAGGCTTTGAAGTGATACATGTTTGTGATGCACACTTTCACGAAAGCAAAGATCACGTTCGCTTTGTAGAAAAAATTGACAGGCCCACGGATGTGGTCATCACTGACAGTTGGCCCACCGGTTTTGAAAACACCTTGTGGTCACTGAGCACAGATCATCTTGAAACGATGGGACAGCCCAAACTGATAGCCACGCCGCCATTTCACATTGGGCAGGAAGTGGCCTTTGACCCCTTGCACTACAAAGGCTTCATGGGCTACATGCAGAAGACAGATTTGCTCCCGGTACAGAAGGCTATTTTGAGTTACTTGTTGACCAAGTAATAGAAAGCAAGTGTCGGTAATCAGTGTAAGTTGCGCTTACCTGATTCGTTGCTGAGCGCATCCAATACAAACATAGGAATGTCCACGTCAAATTTTTCGCCATCTTCGGCCACGCAGAAATAGCTACCGTGCATGGTGCCAGTGGGTGTGCGCAAACGTGTACCACTGGTGTACTGAAACTTTTCGCCAGGTTGCAGCAAAGGTTGGTAGCCCACCACACCTAGGCCTTTGATTTTCTCGTGGAGGCCATTGGCATCATTGACGCTCCAAGACCTAGAGATGACCTGCGCCGCAATGTCACCCGTGTTGAGAATGGTGATGCTGTAGGCAAAGGTGTAAAGGTCACCCGCAGGATCCGACTGCTCAGGCAGATACTGGGGTGTGACGTCAACTTTGAGTTTGTAGTTTGGCATGACAAGATTTTGCACGAAACTCAAATAGAAGCATTTCAATAAGCTTATGCCTTCAAGGGCAAAGCTCTTTGACGTTGTCCGGTGAGTTGAAACATGGCGTTGGCCACTGCAGGCGCTAGGGGCGGTACTGCCGGCTCTCCCACACCTTCAGGCGAACGAGTGCTGGGCACAATCCAAGTTTCCACAACCGGCGATTGGGCCAGACTGACCAAAGGATAGTGGGTAAAGTTGTTTTGTTGAACCACACCGTCTTGGATGTCAATTTTGCCAAACAGGGCGGCACTCAATGCAAAGTTCACCGAGCTTTCGACTTGCTGCTTCACTGTGCCAGGGTTGACCACCGTGCCGCAATCGATGGCACACACCACGCGGTGTACACGCGGCATGCCGCCTTGCATCGACACCTCGGCCACTTGCGCCACGATAGAGCCAAAGGACTCATGCAGCGCCACGCCACGCGCATGACCATCAGGCAAGGCAGAACCCCACTTGGCTTTTTCTGCAGCCAACTTCAAAACTGCGGCATAACGCGGTGCTTGCTGAAGCAACGCCAAGCGAAACGCAACAGGATCTTTTTTGGTTTCAAAGGCCAACTCATCGATGAAGCTTTCAGAAAAGAAAGCATTGTGCGAGTGGCCCACTGAGCGCCAGAAACCAATGGGCACGCCCATCTTGGTGGACACATGCGCCATGTGCTGATTCGCAAAACCATAGGGCAAATCAAACAAGCCTTCAGCGGTCGTTTTGTCGGGCGCATCGATGGGGCCAGACAATGCTGGCAAAACACGGGACATCCAGCGCGGGGAAATCGCATCGCCTGCTGACTTGATGCGCAAACTCTCCACCTCACCTTTGGCATTGAGGGCTGCACTCAGCTGTGCCACATGCATGGGGCGATAAAAGTCGTGCGCCATGTCTTCTTCACGCGACCAGACCAGTTGAACGGGCGCGCCATCCAGTGCCAAGGCAATTTGGGTGGCTTGTGCCACCACATCGGCTTCTAAGCGACGACCAAAACCACCGCCCAATAGCGTGACGTTGACTTTGACTTTGTCATCGGACACCTTGGCCAACTTAGCCGCCGTTGCACGCGCCAAGCCAGGCACCTGCGTAGGGGCCCAAATTTCAAGCGAGCCATCTTTGAACTGCGCAGTACAGTTCATGGGCTCCATGGTGGCATGCGCTAAATACGGTGCTTTGTATTGCGCTTCAATCATTCGCGCAGACACAGACTCGGCTTTGGCGGCATCGCCTTTCTCGTAAAAAGCAAAACCTTTTTCTGTTTTGAGTTTGTCTTTGAGTTCAGACTCAATGCGCTTTGTGTCTAGTGCACCTTCTGCACGTTGCGCCCATTGCGCTTTGACTTTTTCTGCTGCTTGATTGGCATGCCAAGTGGTTTTGGCGACCACTGCAAAACCTTCTGCAGAGCCTGCTGCGCTGGTGAGCTGAACGCACTTCACGACTCCGGGCATGGCCAGCGCTTCTTTGGCGTCGAAGCTGCTGAGCGTGCCACCCATTTGCGGCACTTGCACGATGCTGGCAAACAGCATGTTGGGCACGCGCACATCGATGCCAAACACAGCTGTGCCATTTGTTTTGGCAGGCACGTCTGCGCGCGGTGTGGCTTGACCAATCAAGCGCCAATCTTTGGGATCTTTCAGAACGACATTGCCAGGCGTTTGGCCTGCAGCACCTTTGGCAAATTCACCATAGTGCGCAGACTTGCCGGAAGCATGACTGACCACGCCATCTTTCACGCTCAATTCTTTGGCAGGCACTTTCCACTGATCTGCCGCAGACATCAACAAACTGGCTTTGGCTGTAGCCGCTGCATTTCTCAAGTGGTCCCAAGCATCTTTGACAGACGATGAACCGCCGGTGGCATTGACGCCCAATTCGCGCGCTACTTTGCTGACCATCCACTCGCCTGTTTTGACCATCATGGGCTTGTCTGGGCCTTCTGATTTCAGGGGGTGGAAGGGCAAGGTACCCACGAACATGGCCACGTTGCCGTAGATGGCGTCGTGGCCGGCTTGTTCTAAACGAACTTGCTTGAGGGGCACGTCTAATTCTTCAGCCACCAACATGGCCAGTGCATTGTGAATGCCCTGCCCCATGTCGCTGCGGTGCATGGCCAACACCACGCTACCGTCTTTGGTAATTTTGATCCAACCGTTGAGCGCGACGTCACCTTCGGTGAGCAGCATGTTGTCGGGCTTGCCCAAACGTGAACGGGGGGGCATGACGCCCCAGCCAACGACGAGTGCGCCTGTGAGTCCAAGGCCGCTGAGAATGAGGTTGCGGCGCTTCATGCTTGTGCTCCTGCTGCGCGGTGAATGGCAGCACGCACGCGTTGGTAGGTGCCGCATCGGCACAGGTTGGTCATGGCTTCGTCGATGTCGGCATCGGTGGGTTTGGGTTTTCTGGCCAAGAGGGCCGCAGCAGCCATGAGCATGCCGCTTTGGCAGTAGCCGCATTGAGGCACTTGCTCAGCAATCCAGGCTTGTTGCAATGCACTGGGTTTGTCGGCGGTGCCGAGCGATTCGATGGTTTTAATGTTAGCGCCGGCAACGCTGGCCACGGGGGTGACGCAGGAGCGAATGGGTTGGCCGTCTTTGTGCACTGTGCAGGCACCGCACGCTGCAACACCGCAGCCGAATTTGGTGCCGGTGAGGTTGAGGGTGTCTCGCAGAACCCAGAGCAAGGGCATTTGGGGGTCGACGTCTAAGCTGACGTTGTTGCCGTTGACATTGAGGTTCATTGGGGCCTTCCGCTGTTGTTTTGAAGCTGATTGCTTGTTACATGCGGATGCTAGCAGGTGTTGGGTCTTTGTGCGGTTTAGACGGTTTGGCTGGTGAGACTTGTATGGCTTCTTTTGCGAGAGCGTTGATCAGCCAGCCCTAAGGGGGGCCCACCCAATACACCCTTACCCAGCGAGCTCAGCAAAAAACTAAATTCCAGACAACACCGCATCCATGGCAGACACCAACGCACTGCCTTGCGCAGCAACATTGTCAACGGGTCGCCGGAGTAACTTGGCAGGTAAGGGGGCAGCGAAATGCGCTAAGGCATTGAAACGTTTGCCCTTTACCATGACGACTGGACACAGTGAAGTTGGCGTGTGCATCGATGCATCTGAAATAGCAAGTGGCATGGTTAACCTAGTGGCTAACGCATCCAGTAGATCGCTTTGAATCACAACCACATAAGGTATGCCTTCAGTGGCGCTTTGACTTGGATTGGGATAAACGTCGTACTGGGCCATTGGTGATTTACCAAGGGCGTAGATCTGTGCCGGGAATGCCGTGAGTTTCGCAATGCGCATTTTGGACATCGATCCAACCACCAAACTCTTTTTCGAAATTTTTCTTGCGAGCAGCCAAGGTGCTCTTGTCATGATTGGCTTTGAGGGCTTGGTAGTGTTCAGCAGACAAAATAACAGTGTCGAGTTGGCCTGCTTTTTCAACAAAGACAGGTTCGCGCTTGGCCTGAGCGGAAAGGCTACCGAATCGGTTCTTGGCTTCTGTGGCTGTGACACGCATAACGATCTTCCAAAGTGATTGGCCATTTTAGCCATTGTGGTTCTAGGTTGGCAATGAAATGGCATTGCATTTTGTTGCATTAAGTCATTGCTTCCCTTGGATGTAGTGATGCTTCTTTTGCGAGAGCGTTGAGCAGCCAGCCCTAAGGGGGGGCCTCCTCATACTGGGGTACCAGAAATCGTCAGCCCACCCTTAGGACTGACTGCTCAACTGTTGGTCGGCGGCGGATTTAGAACACCATCGCTACTGTTCGCAGTCTGGGTAAGGGTGTATTGGGTGGGTGACGATTTCTGGTACCCCAGTATGAGGAGCCCACCCAATACACCCTTACCCAGCGAGCTCAGCACCTGGCGTCCAAAAAAAAGCCTCGCAAAAAAATGCGAGGCTATCAATCGTTGGCGGAGAGGGAGGGATTCGAACCCTCGGTGATGTTGCCACCACGCCTGATTTCGAGTCAGGTACATTCGACCACTCTGCCACCTCTCCCACATTCATATTTGCGGCTGGTCACTGCCGCAAATTCTATCAGCGCCCTGAGTTCGAAATTTACGCGCGCAACTCCGTGATGCCGCCCATGTAAGGACGCAGCACCTCAGGCACCGTCACTGAACCGTCTGCATTCTGATAATTCTCCAGCACCGCTACCAGCGCACGGCCCACAGCCAATCCTGAGCCGTTCAAAGTGTGAACCAGCTCGTTCTTGCCCTGGGCATTTTTAAAGCGCGCTTGCAAACGACGTGCTTGAAAGGCTTCGCAGTTAGAGCAAGAACTGATCTCACGGTAAGTACCTTGCGCTGGCACCCACACTTCCAAGTCATAAGTTTTGGTAGCGCCAAAACCCATGTCACCTGAGCACAACAACATCACTCGGTAAGGCAAACCCAGTTTTTGCAGAATGGCTTCAGCGTGGCCTGTCATTTCTTCCAGCGCTTCGTAGCTTTTTTCTGGGTGAACAATTTGCACCATCTCTACTTTGTCAAATTGGTGCTGGCGAATGAGGCCGCGTGTGTCACGTCCTGCACTGCCCGCTTCTGAGCGGAAGCAAGGTGTATGGGCTGTGAGCTTCATGGGCAAGTCTGACTCGGCCAAGATTTCATCGCGCACCACATTGGTCAAAGTGACTTCTGAAGTGGGAATTAAATACAGTGCTTGGTTGTCAGCGGCATCTTCGCCGTCTTGACCGCCTTTTTTAGCAGCAAACAAATCGCCTTCAAACTTGGGCAACTGACCCGTGCCGCGCAATGTTTCGGCATTCACCACATAAGGCGTGTAGCACTCGGTGTAGCCGTGTTGCTGCGTTTGCGTGTCCAACATGAACTGCGCCAAGGCGCGGTGCATCCGAGCAATTTGACCGCGCATGAACGTAAAGCGTGAGCCCGACAATTTGATGCCGGTGTCAAAGTCGAGGCCCAACTTTTCGCCAATGTCGACGTGGTCGCGCACTTCAAAGTCGAAGGTCTTGGGGCCTTTGCCGTCCACACTCCATTTGCGAACTTCCATGTTACCGTGTTCGTCGGCGCCAACAGGCACGCTTTCGTGAGGCAAGTTGGGCACGGCCAACAGCATGTCTTGTAACTCAGCCTGCAAAGCCTCTAAGCGAACTGCAGAGGCATCAAGTTCAGTTTTGATGCTGGCCACATCGGCCATGACCTGGTCAGTGCTTTCGCCTTTGGACTTCAACATGCCAATTTGCTTTGACAAATTGTTGCGTTGACTTTGCAGTTCTTCCGTGCGAGTTTGCAAAGTTTTGCGCTCATTTTCTAAAGCACGAAACTTTTCCACATTCAAAAATGCTTGTGGTTTTTTTCGAGTTTCCAGGCGCGCCACAGCGGCGTCGAGGTCTTTGCGGAGTAGAAGGATGTCTAGCATGTTGAGAGAGATTTAAGTGGCCAAAAAATCAATGGCCATCGTTTAATTTTAGGCCCTTGGGCAAGGGGAATTTGATGGTTTCGGTGACACCGTCCAATTTGCGAATGGAGGTGGCACCCAAGGCGCGCAAGCGAAGAATGACATCCTGCACCAACACTTCTGGGGCCGAGGCACCTGCTGTGAGGCCCACCCGGTGCTTGCCAACAAACCATTCATTTTGCAGTTCGTCAGCACTGTCAATCATGTAGCTGTCGGCGCCCATGCGGCTGCCCAGTTCGCGCAGGCGGTTGCTGTTGGAGCTGGTGGGGCTGCCCACCACCACCAAGACATCCACTTCGGGCGCCATGAGCTTGACGGCATCTTGCCGGTTTTGCGTCGCGTAGCAAATGTCTTGCTGTTTGGGTTCGCGCACCTTCGGAAAGCGTTGCTTCACGGCCAATAAAATTTCTGCGGCATCGTCCACACTCAAGGTGGTTTGAGTCACAACGGCCAAGAGTTCCGTTTGATGGGGTTGAACCTTCAACACATCCTGAACGTCTTCCACCAAGTGAATGCCGTCGGGCAATTGACCCATGGTGCCTTCCACTTCAGGATGGCCCTTGTGGCCAATCATGATGAACTCATAACCTTCTTTGTGCAGCTTGGCCACTTCCACATGCACCTTGGTGACGAGGGGGCAAGTGGCATCAAAAATATTGAAGCCGCGCGCTTCTGCTTCGGCCTGCACCGCTTTGCTCACGCCGTGAGCGCTGAAGACCAAGGTGGCGCCAGGCGGCACATCACTCAGTTCTTCGATGAAGATGGCGCCTTTGGTTTTGAGGTCGTTGACCACGTAGGTGTTGTGCACAATTTCATGGCGCACGTAAATGGGCCGGCCAAATTTGGCAATGGCCGCTTCCACAATGTCAATGGCACGGTCAACACCGGCGCAAAATCCGCGAGGTTCAGCCAATAAAATTTCTTGTACGCCCATGAGTTGCCCGTTTCAATGATTGACTGCTTGGGTTTTACAAAATGCCAATGATGTGCACTTCAAACGTCACTGGCTGTCCGGCCAAGGGATGGTTGAAGTCGAACAACACCGCGCCATCTTCGGCCACTTGCATCACGGCGCCTGCATAGGTGCCATGGCCATCGGGTGTGGGGAACTGAACCACATCGCCAGGCACATAGTGTTCTTGCGCAGCACCCAGTTGGGCCAACAACTTGCGGGCCACCCATTGCTGCATGTCGGGGTTGCGATCACCAAAGGCTACCCCTGCGGCCAATTCAAAGGTGGTGCGCACGCCCTCTTCCAAGCCCATCAAGCACGCTTCCATGCCGGGCGACAACTCGCCCGAGCCCAACGACAAGGTGGCAGGCTTGTCCTCAAAGGTGTTGATGAGGGTGCCTTGTGGCCCTGCCAGTCGGTAGTGCAGCGTCAAAAAGGATCCGGCTTGTACGGTGGTCATAGTGTGTCAATACAAATAAGGCAATTCAATGCAGGCCAATGAAAAAGCAAAGCACCGCCAAAGGCAGGCTGAGGGCACAGACTCGAACTGTCCATCCCCGCATTGTAAAAAGCTTCTAGGCCTTTGGCCGGGAAATGCGCAGCAAAGGGGCATTTATCTGAAAGAACTGGCCCATGAACCTGCAAGAAATACCGCCCGACGCCCGTCCCCGCGAAAAAATGCTCGCCCGGGGCCCCAGCGCCTTGAGCGATACCGAACTGCTGTCACTGCTGCTCAGAACAGGGGTGGCCGGGCGCAATGTACTGCAGTTGGCGCAAGACATGTTGTTGGCCAGTGGCGGATTGGCCAACTTGCTCATCACGCCCGCTTATCAACAGGGGCACATCAAGGGCTTGGGCCCAGCCAAACAAACCGAGCTGTTGGCCGTGATGGAGCTGGCCAAACGGGCCATGTCACAGCAGTTGCAAACACGTGAGGTGATGCAAAACGCCGCCAGCGTGCAACTGTATTTGCAACTGCACATGGCCCACAAACACCACGAGGTGTTTGCCATGCTGTTTTTGGATGCTCAGCACAAATTGCTGTGCATGGAAACTTTGTTTCGCGGCACGCTCAGCCAAACCAGTGTGTACCCCCGCGAGGTGGTGCTGCGGGCGCTTCACCATCACAGCGCCGCCGTGGTTTTGGCGCACAACCATCCCAGTGGCTCGGTCCATCCCAGTCCCGCCGATTTGCACCTCACCCACACCCTCAAGTCGGCATTGGCCATGGTGGATGTGCGGGTGCTCGATCACGTCATTGTGGGACCAGGCCAAGCCTTCTCCATGGCAGAGCAAGGTGTTTTGTAAGTGCGGCGCAAAAGGGCACTGGCTTATGGCAACATTGGCCCGTGAAATTTCAATCGCTTCAAGACCTCAAACACATTCAAAAGCAGATTGCCGAGGCGCAAGCCAAAGCGGCTGCCGAGGCGGCCGCGCGCGCCGCCGCTTTGAAGAAGGCTGAAGCCGAAAGGAATTTGTTCACACGGGCCATCGGCAAAGTGGCCCCTTTGCCTGTTCACAACAAAGCGCATCTGCCCAAAGCGCCCCGCGCACCCGTGGCCACGCAGTTGAAAAAAGACGAAGCCCAGGTCATTCAAGACTCCCTCAGCGATGAGTTTGATGTCAGCACCTTGCTCGACACCGATGAGGCCCTGAGTTTCAGAAGGCCCAGCGTTGGGCCCGAAGTGACGCGCAAATTGCGCAAGGGCGATTGGTCGATTCAACGCGAAATTGATTTGCACGGCTTGCGCAGCGATGAAGCCCGCTTGGCCCTCACCACTTTCATTCGCGAAGCCCACAAGCACGGCATACGCTGTGTGCGTGTGGTGCATGGCAAAGGGCTTGGCTCGCCTGGTAAAACGCCTGTCCTCAAATCCAAGGTGCACAGTTGGCTGGTGCAAAAAAACCAGGTAATGGCTTTTGTGCAAGCAAAGCCTGCAGAAGGTGGCGCAGGTGCACTGGTGGTTTTGCTGACCCCCTCAGAGGCGCGCTAACGTTATTCAGCAGCTTGTCGCAGCGTTTGTGACACGGGCTGACGCAACACTTCCGACAAGCCCCACCATCCGGCCAGCCACGCCAGGCCAGCACCAGACAAGGCGCCTGCTAAGGGCACCCACAAAGAGGCGGTCCAATCGAATTCAAAGACGTAATGGGCCAAGCCCCAACCGACGCCCACGGCAACCGAGCTGGCCAAGAAACCAGCCAAAAGTCCAACACCCATCAACTCTGCCGTTTGCACCTGGCTCAGCAATCGACCTGTAGCGCCCAACGCGCGCATGATGGCAAACTCACGTTTTCTTTCTTCGCGGGTTGAAGTGACTGCGGCCATCAGCACTAGCAGTCCCGCAATCAGCGTGAAAGCGAACAAAAATTCAACAGCGCGAATGACTTGGTCCAAGACTTTTTGGACTTGGGTGATGGTGGCCCGCATGTCAACGCTGGTGATGTTGGGAAACTGTTGCAACAAATTGCGTTCAAATGATTTTTGAGGCGGCGTTTTGAATGCAGCCATGTAACTCAAGGGCACTTCGGGCAACTCGTCAACAGGGTACATCACAAAGAAGTTGGCGCGCATCGAGCCCCAGTCCACTTTGCGAATGGAGGTGATGCGACCTTCAGACATCACACCGCCCACATCGAAGCGCATGCGATCACCCATTTTCAAACCCAAGGTTTGGGCAATGCCCGCCTCTACACTGACGGCATCTTTTTCGCCATCGGTCCATGTGCCCTTAACCACAGCGTTGTGATCAGGTTTGGCGGCGCGTGCAGACAAATTGAACTCACGATCGACCAAGCGTTTGGCGCGGTCTTCAACGTAATCGGCCGGGCTGACGGCTTTGTCATTGATGGCAACCAAACGGCCGCGAATCATGGGGTACCAATCGTATTGCGCCACACCGGCTTGCGTGAGGGCAGATTGAAATGCAGTGGTTTGATCGGGCTGCACATTGATCACAAAACGATCGGGTGCATTGACCGGTGTGGCCTTGCGCCAACTGCTGATCAAATCGGTTCTGAGCAAGACCAACAACACCAAAGCCAACAAGCCCACAGACAACGCACTGACTTGGACCACGGCATACACCGGGCGTGCCATCACTTGCCTTGTGGCCAATAACAACCAACGTGGTGTGGCCGAGCTGGGCACCCATTGCCGAAGCAACTTCAACAAGACCCACGTGATGGCCGCAAAGAACAAGGTGGCCGCTGCAAAACCGCCGACGGTCATCAAGCCCAGCTTCACATCACGGCTGGCCCACATCAAGGCAGCCGCAAAACCCAACAAGCCCGTGAACAACACGCCCACTGAAGCAGGTTGCAAACCACCCATGTCACGGCGAATGACACGAATGGCCGGCACTTTGGCCAATTGCAAAACTGGCGGCAATCCAAAGGCCAACAACAGGGTCAAGCCCATGCCCAAACCCAAGATGGCCGGTGCACCCGAGCTAGGCGGCAACTGCGCATCCACCAGACCTGCCAACAACCAAACAAAGGCATGGTGAACACCATATCCCAAAGCCAGACCCAAGAGGCTGGCCAGCACACCCGCTGTGACAAACTCAAAACCATAAGCCAGTGTGAGCGTGCGTTGGCTTTGACCCAAGACGCGTAGCAAGGCGCAACCGTCCAAATGTCTGGCAGCAAATGTGCGCGCTGCCAGTGCCACGGCCACCGCACACAACAAGGCTGCCAGCAGCGCCACCAGGTTCAAGAACTTTTCGGCACGGTCCAAGGTTTGACGCATTTCAGGACGGCCACTTTCCATGGACTCAATTTGCACACCCCGAATGTTGGGGGTTTGGACTTGCTCGCGTGCCCAGCTCAAAAACTTTTGCACATCGCGCTGGTCTTCAGCACCGGCCACAGCCATGCGATAGCTGATGCGGCTGGCAGGTTGCACCAAGCCTGTCGCGGCCACATCTTGTTGATGCATCATGACGCGCGGTGCGAAATTCATAAAGCTGGCACCGCGATCGGGCTCGCGCTCAATGAGAGCGGCAATTTGAAAAGCTTGATCGCCCAACCACAAGCGATCGCCCAATTGCAAGTTGAGGCTTTCTAACAAAGGGGGATCGACCCACACCGTGCCATGCTTGGGCACTTCACGCGTTGTGACAACTTCGTCGCTCAACATGCTGGGCTGCTGCACATTCGCTTTGAACAAGCTCATGTTGCCGCGCAAGGGATAACCTTCTGAGACGGCTTTCAAAGCCACCAACTTGGTCTCTCCTCCCTTGGCGTCGTCTGCACGTGCCATGCTGGGAAAGTTCAAGGTGGTTTGAGTTTTCAACGCGAGGGATTTGGCTTTTTCAAAAAAGACATCGGGCGTGGGCTTGTCACTCACCACCACAGCATCGCCACCCAGCAGTTGGCGCGCGTCACGCCACAGACCTGCTTGTAAACGGTCTGCAAAAAATCCAACCGCCGACAGCGCCGCCACGGCCAGCACCACCGAGACGATGAGCAAATTCAATTCACCCGCACGAAGGTCGCGCCAAAGATTGCGCCAACCCAATTGGATGGCGAGCAGCCACTCAGGCCGAGTGGCCTGCGTCAAAGCTTTAGTCATCCGCAACTGACTTGACGCCAGGCTCTGCCAGTTCAGTTTGCCATGTAAGGCGATGCGCAGCGCTGAAGCACAAGAAACGTTTGTTGGTGGCACGGCCAATGGCACACAGGTCCACACGTTGCGCAACTTCCAAACCCATTTGGGTGATGCCACTGCGAGATACCGCAATGGGGACACCCATTTGGGCCGACTTGATCACCATCTCACTGGTCAGTCGACCGGTGGTGTAAAACACTTTGTCGTGGCCACTGACATCGTTCATGGCCATCCATCCCGCAATGGTGTCAACTGCATTGTGGCGGCCTACATCTTCCACAAACATCAGCATCTCTGCGCCTTTGAACAAAGCACAGCCGTGCACAGAGCCAGAGGATTTGTAAGTGGTTTCTTGCACGCGAATGGCATTGACCAAGGCATACAAGGTGGCTTGGTCAATGCGTGAATCGCGTGGCAATTGAATGGCATCGATGTCGTTGACCAGATCACCGAACACACTGCCCTGACCACAACCTGTGGTCACCACGCGGGCCGCCGTTTTGCTGCCTGCTTGACTTTGACCTTCACGTGTCTTGATGGCAGCGACACCCGGCTGCCCCATTTCACCTTCACCCAAGCTCCAATCGACCGTGATGGACTCAATTTCGGCAACAGAATGAATGAGGCGCTGGTTCAACAAAAAGCCCAACACCAAGAATTCAGGGCTGGCGCCCAATGTCATCAGGGTCACCAGTTCGCGTTTGTCCAAGTACACCGTCAGTGCACGTTCTGCAGGAATGTGAACTTGCGAGCTTTCACCAAACTCGTTGATGACCTCAATCTGCCGCGTCAATTCGGCATGGGCTTGGGACAGTCGGGGTTTGAGAGAAGATGGGTGCGACATGGGTAATACAAAGTTCAGGCACGAGCCTAACGCAAAAAGTCCCTCGCTGACTCAGCGAGGGACTTTCAACCTGTTGAATTCAGGGAAAAATCAGGATTTTTTAGCGGGCGCTGCGGGTGCAGCAGGTGCGGCACCAGGCTTGGCTGCCGCTGGCGCTGCGGCCACTGCAGGTGCAGTAGGCGCTGCAACGTAAGCACCTGGGTCAGCACAAGCTGGCGTAGCCACAGGCGGTGTGGTGGGCTTGCCAGTGGCTTTGGCCGTTTTGTAATAGTGCGCAGCCACTTTTTCACGTGACTTGCAAAGTTGGTAGTCAGCGACTTTGTTGCCGTGTGCTGTTTTGGCTGCAGCTTCTGCCGCTTTGGCTTTGGCCTCGTCACTGGGCGCTGGCAACTTGGCCATGGCTGAGACGCTGAACAGAGATGCCAACAACAGTGTGGCCAAGCTAATGCATGTTTTTTTCATGGTTTGTATCCTCTAACGTCAGGCAGATGCCGAGGTAGAAGCGGCACCACCATGGGCGGCCGCTTCGGGAGATCGGTGCGCAGGAATCTTGCCTGCTTTGATGTCGTTGTACCAAAGTTCATGGTGTTCTTTGGCCCAAGTTTCGTCGACATAACCTTCGCGCATGGCGCTGTAGGCGCCTTCCATGCCAATGGTGCCCATGTAAATGTGTCCCATGAACATCAGCATCATGACGATGGTGGCCACGCCGTGAACCATGTTGGCGATTTGCATGGTGCTGCGCTCGTAGATCAGGCCTGGAATGAGCTTGTCCAGCACCAAACCAGAAGCCACGACGATCAAACCTAAGCCCAAAACGCCAAACCAAAACACCACTTTTTCACCGGCATTGAAGCGGTGCGACGGCACCTCTTCACCCGTCAGCATGCCGCCGCCTTTGATGAGCCATGTGAAGTCTTCTTTGCTCGGGAAATTGTCTTTGAGGAAAGTGACAAACACAACGATCAAAGACACCGCGAACAAGGGACCTGCAAAGTTGTGGATATTTTTCAGCGCATACGTCAGCCAACCAAACAAGGCCGTGCCAATGAAGGGCTGAATGATGAACTTGCCAAAAGCCATGACCAAGCCAGACAAGGCCAACAGCACAAATGCAATGGCATTGGACCAATGGGCGGCCCGTTCAAGTGGCGTGAAGCGCTCAATTTTGCGACCTGTTTCAGTGCCGTGAAGCTTCATGGTGCCCTTGCCGTAATAAAACAAGGCAATGGCCAAAGCCGCAATCAACAACAATGAACCACCGTAAGGAATGATCCAGTTGTTGCGCACTTGGCGCCATGCCTCACCCGCATTGGTGAGTTTGGCACCAGGGTATTGCACGAAGGGTTGAATGAGGTTGCCAGCTTCAGGCGCCTGGGTTACAGGCAAACTGCTGTAGCCCGTGACCCCTGCACCGACCTGACGCCACATGGGCGCGTTGTTGCCTGGCTGAACCTTGCTGCGCTCGCCATTGGTTTGGTCTGCGTATTTGGGATCGACATTGGCATCGGGCGCGATGGAAAAAATGTTGGCACTTTGTACACCGGAGGCTTCCGCCTTGGTGCTTGTTGCTGCAGGCGCAGCAGGCGCAGGTGACGATGCTGTTTGCGCGCTGACACTGAGCACCGTGCTCAACATCAAGCCAGCTGCCATCAACTGAAGGCTTTGAGTTACCGAAGATCGGTTCATGGTGAAACTCCCGCGTTCAGTTAGAACGGCTGTGGTCGTTCATGCCATATTGGGCACGGGCCTTGAGTTTTTGAACCCAGCTGTTTTTGTCGCCTGCTTTCCAATCACCCGAGGTGAAAGCCGCCACGCCGGTACCGGTGTAAGGTGCGGCGTCCTGTTTGGGCTGACCTGCCATTTCTTGGGCTTTTTCGCCGCATGCACTCAAGGTCAATGCTGACACGGCCATCAAACAAGCCGTCAATGTTTGCTTTGAACGGCTCATGATTTAGCGACTTTCGAATCGGTCTTGCTGCCGTAGGCAGTGCCCCAACCCCAAACTTCTGCGCCTTTGCCACGTTGTACAACGCGGTTGCGGAAGATGTCGGCCACCACGTCGCCGTCGCCAGCGAGCAAGGCTTTGGTTGAACACATTTCGGCACAAGCTGGCAATTTGCCTTCGGCCAAACGGTTACGACCATATTTTTCGAATTCAGCTTGGCTGCCGTTGGCCTCGGGGCCACCTGCGCAGAATGTGCACTTGTCCATCTTGCCGCGAACACCAAAGGTGCCTGAGCTTGGGAACTGGGGTGCGCCAAAGGGGCAAGCATAGGAGCAGTAGCCGCAGCCAATGCACACATCTTTGTCGTGCAACACCACACCCTCTTCGGTGCGATAGAAGCAGTTAACTGGGCAAACAGCCATGCAAGGCGCATCTGAGCAGTGCATGCACGCTACAGAAATGGATTTCTCGCCAGGCACACCGTCGTTCAAAGTCACCACACGGCGGCGATTCACACCCCAAGGAACTTCGTGCTCGTTTTTACAAGCCGTGACACAACCGTTGCATTCGATGCAGCGCTCTGCATCACAGATAAATTTCATTCTTGCCATGTTTTACTCCTGTGTGCGGTGAAAGCTTATGCCTTCTCCACATCGCAAACGGTGGTTTTGGTTTCTTGCATCATGGTGACGCTGTCGTAGCCGTAAGTGGTGGCCGTGTTGATAGCCTCACCCCGCACAATGGGGGCTGCGCCACTGGGGTAGTGCGCTAGCATGTCGGCACCTTGCCAACGACCCGAGAAGTGGAAAGGCAAGAACACGGTGTCAGGCGCCACGCGCTCTGTCACCAAGGCTTGCACATTCAAGCGCGCACCCGTTGGTGTTTTGACCCAAGCACGTTCGCCATTGCGAATGCCGCGCTTAGAAGCAGTTTGAGGATTGATCTCCACAAACATTTCTTGCTGCAACTCGGCCAGCCATGGGTTGGAACGTGTTTCTTCGCCACCGCCTTCGTATTCCACCAAGCGACCGGAGGTCATGATGAGCGGGAACTTCTCATGCACCTTGTCGGCAATGTTCTTGTCTTGAATGGTTTTGTACAAAGTGGGCAGACGCCAGAAGGCTTTCTTGTCGTCGTGCGTGGGGTACTTGGCCATCATGTCGGCACGGGTGCCATACAGTGGCTCACGGTGCTGAGGAATCGGATCGGGGAAGTTCCAGACCACTGCGCGCGCTTTGGCGTTGCCAAAAGGATGGCAACCATGGTTTTGCATGAACACACGCATCATGCCACCTGACATGTCGGTCTTCCAGTTTTTGCCTTCGGCTGCTTTGGCTTCGTCTTCAGTCAGTTCGCCCCACCAGCCCAATTTCTTGAGCAGCACGTGGTCGAGTTCGGGATAGCCTGTGGTGATGTCTGCGCCTTTAGAGTGCGAGCCATCTTCAGCCAACAACGATTTACCTTCACGCTCAACACCGAAGTTGGCACGGAAGTTACCACCCCCCTCCATGACGTGCTTGGAGGTGTCGTACAAGTTGGGAGAACCTGGGTGTTTGAGTTCGGCAGTGCCCCAGCATGGCCATGGCAAACCGAAGTAGTCGCCACCCATGTCGTAACCTGTTTCTTTGTCTTTGCCACCCTTGGATTTGAGGGTTTTGACATCGAACATGTGCATGTTGCGCATGTGCGCTTTGAGACGTTCTGGCGTTTGGCCGGTATAACCAATGGTCCACACGCACTTGTTGATCTCGCGCAAAATTTCTTCGGGCATGGGTTCGTCCATGCCTTTGACTTTTTGCAACTTGTAGTTTTTCACCAGCTCTGGACCAAAGCCCAATTTCTGGGCAAATTGGTACATGATCATGTGATCTGTCCGGCTTTCCCACAAGGGTTCAATGACCTTGTCGCGCCACTGCAAGGAGCGGTTGGACGCCGTGCAAGAGCCACTGGTTTCAAACTGAGTGGCTGCGGGCAAC